>JBGQKT010000037.1:0-20341 GCA_041499635.1 Gemmatimonadaceae bacterium | reverse complement strand
CATCTACTCCGACTGGATCCATTTAATCATCGATTCGTATCACGATCGCCGCACTGCGTTTCGCTTCACCGTCAATCCGTTGGGCGTCAAGAAAGACGTCTATACGTCGAACGACAACAACGAGGACCTCAACTGGGATGCTGTGTGGGACGTAGCGACCCGCATCGACTCACTTGGTTGGGTTGCCGAATACCGCATTCCACTTTCGCAGCTGCGCTTCGGTAATCAGGGGAAGGAGCGCATCTGGGGATTTCAGCTTCAGCGCGACATTGCCCGGCGACAGGAGCGCGACACGTGGAATCCGTGGATTCCCGATGGTCGCGGTTTCGTTTCGCGCTTTGGTGATTTGAGGGGACTGGTTGATGTTCCCACACCGCAGCGTCTCGAAGTTGTGCCATACCTGAGCTCGAAAGTCACACGTGCGCCGGGCAGTTCGGCCGATCCATTTTTCCACTCGACCAACGTGAAGCCGTCGGGTGGCGCGGATGTACGATATGGGCTTCCGGCAGGTCTCACACTCACAGCGACGATCAATCCTGATTTCGGTCAGGTCGAAGTCGATCCGTCAGTTGTAAATCTCACGGCGTTCGAGACCTTTTTTCCCGAGAAGCGGCCATTCTTCCTCGAGGGATCTGACGTTTTCGCTTTCGGGCAGATCAACACACAGAACGATTTTGGATCGCAGCGCTATTTCTACTCGCGGCGCGTCGGGCGTCAGCCGCAGAGATTCGCGGGCGGCTCAGGCGTACAATTCTTCGACTCTCCCGACGCGACGACGATTGCCACCGCCGCGAAAGTGACTGGGAAGACAGGCCCGTGGACAATAGGAATGCTTGACGCGCTTACACCTGAAGAGCACGCCGACATTCTTACAGTCTCAGGCGATGAGCCTGGCGTACGAACCACAACGCCCGTCGAGCCGCTTACCAACTATTTCGTCGGCCGCACAAAACGCGATTGGAAAAATGGCGCCACCACAGTTGGCGGAATGTTGACGTCCACGATTCGCAGCTTTGGCAGTGGAAGTGTCTTCGAGAATCTGCTGCGCAAGAATGCAACGTTCGGCGGAGTTGATTTCCAGTCCGCCACGCAAGGACGTCAATGGGTGGTGAGCGGATTTCTCGGGGGGAGTCGCGTGAGCGGAAGCACGAACGCGATCTCTGCCACGCAGCTCAACAGCTCGCACTACTATCAGCGTCCCGATGCGGACTACATCGAGTACGATCCGAACCGAACGTCGCTCGACGGTCACATCGGTGAGATAGCGCTCGCGAAAAACGGTGCGTGGTACGGATCGATCGCCATGAAGGAATCAAGCCCCGGCCTCGAGCTAAACGACATGGGCTTCGAGGGACGGACGGATTATCGCGCGCTGTCCACTCTCTACGGTTATCAGACGTTCCAGGCAGACAAGCACTTTCGCAACTACGGCGCGTACGCGTATGCGAATCAGACGTGGAATTTCGGCGGAGACCTTTTCTATAACGGGTTCGACGTCGGCGCCTACGCGCAGCTCCTCAACCTCTGGAACATCGGCGGGCAAGCTGGATTCAATCCGTCGACCATCAACGACCGGTTCACTCGCGGCGGCCCGCTCGCCAAGTCGCCGAGCAACTGGAACGCCAGCCTGAACGGTCAGAGTGACACCCGCAAACCGATCTGGTTCAGCGGATTCACGCAGTATGTCCATGCTGAATCGGGCGGACACTCGGCAGACTTTAACATCAGCGCCGACATGCGGCCGACTTCATTCTTGCATGTAACCTTCGGCCCTTCGCTGAACAAGACCTACAGTACGGGTCAGTTCGTGCGCAGCGTCTCAGACGCGTTAGCAACGAGCACGTTCGGGCGGCGATACGTCTTTGCAAATCTGGATCAGACGACGCTCTCGATGGACACGCGCATCGAGTGGACGTTCACTCCGCTGTTGAGCTTGCAGGTGTACGCGCAGCCGTTCGTGTCAGCAGGCAGCTACTCCGCGTTCAAGGAATTCGCCACGCCGAGGACGTACGACTTCGCGGTTTATGGAAAGGATCGCGGCACGATCTCGAGAAGCGCCGATGGAGTGTATACAGTCGATCCAGATGGCGCAGGCCTCGCACCAGCGTTTGCCTTCGGTGATCCGAACTTCAACGTTCGCAACCTTCGCGGCAACGCGGTACTGCGCTGGGAGTATCGTCCGGGCTCTGCACTGTTCGTCGTGTGGCAGCAGCAGCGTGAAGGATTCGAGCCGATCGGAGATTTCAGTACGGGCCGGGATGTTGGGGACATCTTCCGCACTGTGCCCACTAACGTCTTCTTGATTAAAGCGACGTACTGGCTCGGGAGATAGAACTGCACTGCGGACTGCGGACTAATTGCGGAATGCGGACTGACTGCGGCCTACGGACTAACCTCGGAGCTACGCTCGATTTTACGCTCGGGTAGTTGTCCGCAGTCCGCAGTCCGTAGTTGTTTCTTACATTTCGCCCATGACAAATCGTGCGGCGACCATCCTTTTGCAGCTTGGCCTCGTCGCGGTGGTGGTCGCCGCGCTTCCGTACAAAATCTTCGAGCTCGATCGGTACTTCGTTCCAAAGGAGCTCATCCTCAATGCGGTCGCGATAATCTTTGCGGTGATTCTCGTTGCCCGGCGGCGAGCAGTCACCATCGATGTCGTTGACGGCTTGCTCGCGTTCTTTCTCATCTGGAGTGCTGCTTCCGCACTATTTGCAACCAACCACTGGCTCGCGCAACGCGCGCTCGGCGTCAGTGTTGCGAGCGCTGTCGTGTTCTGGGGAGCACGAAGGATCGGCGCATCGGGCGGTTATCGTCCATTACTTCATGCCGCTGCATTAGCGACTGTCATCGCTGCGCTCACTGCTCTCGCGCAGGCGTACGGACTCGATACTGATTACTTCAGCCAGAACCGCGCACCCGGCGGGACTTTTGGAAACCGGAATTTCGTCGCGCACATTTGCGCGATCGGTCTTCCCGCGCTCGTTTGGTCAACTGTTACCGCAAAGCGTCCGATAGGAGCGTTGCTTGGCTCAGTCGGCGCAGCGCTTGTCGCCGCGGCGCTCGTTCTCTCACGATCGCGCGCTGCATGGCTCGCCGTTGCTGCCTGTGTAGTTGTCCTCGCGATTCCTCTTGTCGTCTCGCGAAGATATTGGGATCGCAAGATCATCGGTGGACGATTCGCCCGACTACTTCTCGCGATGGTGATTGTCGGAACAGTCGCCACGGTCCTTCCAAATCATCTCAATTGGAACAGCGAGTCGCCGTATCTGGATTCCGCGCGAGGAATGGTGAACTACAAGCAGGGAAGCGGTCGCGGTCGGGTTGCGCAGTATCGAAACACGCTTCACATGGCAGAAGCAAATCCAGTTTTCGGTGTCGGACCGGGAAATTGGCCGGTGCGGTATGTGAAATTCGCCCCAGGCGGCGATCCATCGATTGCTGAGGACGGAATGACAGCGAATCCGTGGCCGAGTAGTGATTGGGTTGCGTATGTGTCGGAGCGCGGATTTATCGCGGCGAGTTTATTGCTCGCAGCATTCGCTGCGCTTTTCCTTGGCTCATTCCGTGGATGGCGTGAAGCCGGCGGCGGCGACGCGGTGCTTGCGCGACTCGTGCTCGCTGGGACAGTAGTGATCATGATGGTGGTGAGTGCGTTCGACGCTGCGTTGTTGCTCGCCGCTCCAGCGTTGCTTGCGTGGACCATCATCGGTGTATCCGCGGGGGCGCGGCGGCGAGGACGCGAGGTCGATCTCAGCAGACGAGAGTGGATGATCGCCGCAGCCGGTACGATGCTCATCGCAATTGCAGCAACCGCGCGAAGCGCGACGCAGACAATGGCAATGTCAGCTGTCGGTGATGGTGGGCGAACAGCCGGTTGGGTGCAAGGCGCGTTCTGGGATCCAGGCAGCTACAGGATCAATCTCAAAGTGGCGCAGCTGTACGCGCGACGAGGTCGCTGCAACACTGCTCGGCCGTACGCGAAACGTGCGGTGTCATTGTTTCCAAATGCACCGGCGGCAAGACGCGTAATGAGACAGTGCCAGTGACACGGGTCACCGATACGCGCTGGCCGATAACCGGTGGCCGAGGCCCGAATCGTGCTCCGCAAGCGTTGACTATGCGATCGCTCGCTATCGCGTTTGTTCCTCTGATACTTGTCGCTTGCTCGAAGTCGGAGCGGCAACCATCCGATACCGGAACCGTTCCGCAAGCTGAAGCCACCGCGAGCGCACCTACACCACCGTCGAGTCCCATGACATTCAAGCTCACATCACCGGCGTTTCAACCGAACGGATCGATTCCGTCGAAATACACATGCGAAGGGAGCGACACATCACCGCCGCTCGAATGGACTGATGTGCCCACTGCCGCGAAGGGTTTCGCACTCATTGTCGACGATCCAGATGCGCCCGATCCAAAGAAGCCTCAACGCACCTACGTTCACTGGGTCGTTTACAACATTCCGCCAGGAACTACAAAGCTCGCAGAAAATGCGGCGAAGACTGGACTGCCAGCGGGTGCGCAGCGGGGAACCAACGATTGGAAGAAGCAGACTTACGGTGGCCCGTGTCCTCCCATCGGCCGGCATCGGTATTTCTTCAAGCTCTACGCACTCGATTCACAGCTGAGTGGTCTCAACAATCCGACGAAAGCGGATCTCGAGAAAGCGATGCAAGGCCACATCGTTGCGCGGACAGAGCTAGTGGGGACGTACCAAAAGACGAAGACGTAGAACTAAGAACGGAACTACATGTCCCAGGTCAGAGGGGCACAGGTCTCGAGGTACGAGGTGAGGTTTCAGGAATGATCGTTGTCGCTGTAACCTCACCCGGCACCTGAGACCTCGGCGCCTGTCACCCCGGACCTGTCGTTCCGCTTTTCTGCCTTTCAAGGTTCCTTCTATCCCATCCGGCTAAGTTTGCAGCTGCGGAATATGTAGTCTCGAGGAATTCCATTAGTGTAGCGTCGGGATCAATTGACGTTCTCACCCTCTCGTACGGAAGAATCCACTCGCGCATCTCCATGTTGTACTCGGTTGCTGCGGGGCCGACCTTCGCTTCAGGGCATCCGATGGGCTCCGGGTATACGTAAGCGTAGAATGCCGGTTCCTCCACCGGAGTGCCGATACTGCCAGGCCAAAAGCCGGCGCTGATGCACTCGTGTGAGTACGCCTCGAGATTCACATAATCAGGAACGTTCGGAACGCCGCCCGGCGGATGCGGCGGCGCGCGTCGCCCCGAAAAACGTGTGCACGCGAGATCGAACCCGCCCCACCAGAAATGCGACGGGCTGCATTTTCCAATGAAGCTGCTCCGAAACTTCTTGATTACACGATCAGACTGAGTGAGAACGCGCCAGAATCGTCGAGCTGCATCGGGGTCGTATGACGCGTGCTCGTGGTCTTCCTCGAACGGAGTCGCATCCACGATCTCCACTGGACGCGCAAATATCTTCGGATAAATGTCGAGCGAATTAAGAAGGGCCATGTAGTCGCGATAGAAATCGGCGACTGATTGCGGCGCGAGTGGCATCGTGCGCGTGATTCCGTCGCTCGTGCGCATGACGAGTTGATGATCGAGAAAATCGAAATCGATCTCGAAAGTCTTGTCCTGCCACGGGATCGGCGATGTGCCAAGGCCACGCGTTGTCACATATAGAGCAACGTTCCACCAGTGATTCTGCATCGGAGCGAGTGCGAGTCGCGTTTTGCCGACCATCTGCGCCCACCGATGAATTGTCTCGTACGTTTCCCACCATTCATCGAGCGGCAGCGCAGGCCACGTCTCGTCTTGATCGATTTGCCGAATAGTCATATCGGGTCCAGAGCTCGCTGGTCGCAATTTTCGAGCGCGACCAATGGAACGGTTGAAAAAGTTCCGCAGTCGAAACTCAGTTGACCGCGCATCGTAGATGAGATTATGCGGCAGCTCCGTTGGTGGGACGTTCGCCTGGCGATTATCACCTCCGCTCTGGTTCTGGCGGGCTATATCGGAATTGTCGAAGGATACAACGCGCTGCACATCTCTACGACACTCATCCGGCGAGCCACAACGGCAGCACAGCTTGGGTACGGCGTACTAGCCCTTATCGCTCTCGGGGCGATCCTGCGACGACATCGCGTTGCAGGTCCGCTCCTCGAGTTCTGGGGATCGATGTTCACCGCAACAACGATTGTGGTGCCGTCGGTCCGCGGTGACGGACCGGTGTCGAGCGGATTACGCGCCGGGGTCATAACCGCACTCGTTGTCGCAGCGTTGATATGGCTCTGGCGGGCAAATCAGCGACTGCCTTCAAACCATCCAAGCCGCCGCGCTGTCCAACGAACCACTGTCGAGTCACTCCACCGGAGCTCATAAGATGTTACAAGCCGTTGCGATCATTCTCGCCGCTTTCACGATTGGCACTCAGCCCGCCACGCCGCAGGCTACCCCAGAAAATCCCAGTCAGGTATTCAGTGGAGCAGTGGCTCCCGGATCCTGGTTTCGTCTACGCAACCACAAGGGCACGATAGAAGTTCGCCAGGGATCGGGAAGCAATGTCGTTGTGTATGCAACGCGCCGCTCAAACTTCGGCTACAGCGACAATGGCAATCCCACTTACGACGTCCTTCGCGACGGCTCGAATGTCACACTCTGTGTGAACTGGCCAGACACGGAGCGATGCGATGCGCGCGGCTATCAGTACCACTCCCGCGGACGCTACGATAGAGAAGTTGGAAGTGTGGACTTCGTCGTCGAGCTTCCGAGAGGAGTCAAAGTCGTCGCCGCGACTGGAAACGGAAGAATCGATGTTCGCGACGCTGGCGCTGAAGTGGATGCAAGCTCCGGCAACGGAGAAGTGAGTGTTCTCGGCGCAGGCGGACGTGTCAGCATTTCGTCTGGTAATGGCGAGCTTCAGGTCGAGGGCGCGCATGGCGACGTCGATGCATCGACAGGAAACGGCGACGTGACAATCTCGACTTCAACCGGACCTGTTTCCGTGAGCACTGGAAACGGCCGAATCAACGTTGACATGGCAGCGTTGAAATCAGATGGCGACATGGAATTCTCGACAGGCAACGGATCGATCGAGGTGAAATTTCCGTCGAATCTTTCTGCGATTGTCGAGGCGAGCGGCTCCGCGAAAGACTTCGAGACCGATTTCCCCATGCAGATGGACGCAGGGTGGAGCTCGCGTCACCTCGAAGCGAAAATCGGTAACGGTGGCCGTCGCATCCGATTCTCTACGGGCAACGGCCACATCCGAATTCGAAAAAGCGACTAGGCCGCGGTCGTTCCTGCGGCTATCACTTCAGTCGGCGGTACAACGGGAGGGCGGACTGGCTTTGTCCAGTGCGGTTTTTGAATGACCGGACGGGCTTTGATCGCCAGCAGATTGGCGTAATACGCGATAATCCGCGCCTGAACCGACTTTTGTGTGTCGCTCGCCAGGGCCTCGAAAGGAGCGTAGCGCGTGGTAGGGCTGCTGTCGAGACTGAACCACCACCAGGGCGGCATACCTGCATGACGGGGAGCTTCAACCGAACACAAAAACGTGTGTCCCTCGTCTTCGAACTCGAAATCCTTTGTCACTTTACCCCTTGGTCGCAAGATTCAATCTAACGCATGGACCGGGTTTGAATCGGATTCGCCTGCTGATCGTCTTCAACAATAGAGGGTGCGACAAGGCCCGCGAGGCGAGCAGAGCGATGCATATGTGGAAACATGTCGGTGAAATGCTGGGCGAATTCCGTCGTTCAATACGCGAGGCTCGGCGCGCAATGGCGTCGGGGCCATCAGCAAATGAGCGGCGAATTGTCGCGACAATGCATCGCGACGGCATTCGCCGCGAGCTCGCGAACCGCTCTGCAGCTGCTCAAGTGCACGAAGACAGGCAGGAGCAGGCCTACTGGCAGTTATGGAGATTGGTTCGCTCCGCCGGTGTGGGCGCGATTCCGCCGCAAATTCTCGACTCATCGATTCCAGATCACGTAACGCTCGCCTTGAGCGTCGTCGCAGATTTTGATGAGGCGCGCGAAGAGCCCGGTTCGTTTGCGGAATGTCTTTACAGGCCTGTATCGGCGCTTCCGTATTCGCCGGCTGTGATTCGCAAGTGCTGCGAGTTTCTAATCGGCATTGCCGATTCTCCCGCTTCTTCGTTCAACGGCGATCGGGATTTGCTCGTCAAAGAGCGAGATGCGCTCGGCCTCGCGTTATTCTCTCTCGATTACTTCCTCGATTTGCCGGAGAGCGAGATTCCACGACGAAAACTCGAGAACCTGGGGTACGTCAAGGAGCAGTATCTCGCTGGATCGACAGCTCCGCCGAGGCCGGTCGAGGGTGACGTTGTCGTGAGAAGTGGCTTACGTCTCACCGACCATGTGGATCAAGTGATTGGCGTGAGCGAGAACGACGAGTGGATGGTGCTTACCAAGTCAGGATCGTCGATGCAAATCGTGCGCGCCGCGGACGGAAAGTGGAACGAGGTGCAATCAATCGCACCTCGGGCCGCGTCGTGGCTCGATCTTACGCCGCCATTCGGAACGCCAAGCTTCGAGTCGTGACGTCTTATTGCAAACGCCAAATGTTGAGGACGCCGCTCTCGCTATGTCGATTGGCGTTACCCTCCGGAACCGCGATGCGACCATCGACGACGATCGGACTGTTCCAGTGCCCACGTCCGCAGTCGAGCGTCGTTATTTCCTTTCCTGTGTCCGGAGTGTAAACGCGAAGTCCGCCACCGGGATCGTATACATATAGTAGTCCGCCGGCGATCACTGGACTCGTGCCGCCATTTCCATTCTTCCACACTTGCTGCAGGTGTCCACCGCTAAAAGTCCAGGCTGCAGTTCCAGCATTGTCTGCGGCGAATAGAAACGTTGTCGATCCTGCATGCTGCACTGCGGGAGCAGTGAAGAGATCTGTGCCCGATGGTGTCGACATTACCTGTGCTTCGCCTCCGCTACGCGGAGCCGCACCACGCATGCGACCGAATTGCAACAATCGAATCGAGCCGTCTTTTCCGCCTTGTGCGACGTAGCCATTCCCGAGTAGCGCAGGAGAAGTCGAGCCGAGGTCCGCGTCGCTTTCGCTCAGCTGCTGGGTGTTCGTCGGCGTGTAGTTATCGAGAATGTTCGTAGCACTCGAGTCGAGCGCAATCGCGGCATCGCCCCAATTGGCTCGGCCATCCCAGAGTGCGTTTCCTGTAGCGAAGTAGATGTCTCCGGTCGCTGAATCGATAACTGCGCCCGCTCTGCCCCAGATTGCAGATCCACTCTGGCTGCACGAGTTCGGATCAATGAGCTCGCGTCTGTCGCTGCACAGCGAATTCCAAACGTGAGTGAGACGACCAGTTGCGGCATCAATTGTCGCGACGTGTCCCTGGTACGGCGGCGCATCACCGATGTATCCGCCGGTGACGGCAATCACTCTGCCGCGATCGTAGTTCAGTGCGGACGCAATCTTCTCGCGCGTGGGGAGCAATGTGATCGCCCTGCTCCACTGAGCGTGACCGTCAGTTACCGCGAGTTTTTGGATGTGACCGTTCGGCGAAGCTGCGTAAATGAATTCGCGATTTGGATCGGCAACGGGTGTTGCCGTGGTGATTTGTCGCGAGCCTGACCATGAGCTGTATCCAGCAGGAGTGTATCGCCAGAGGATGCTGCCGTCATCAGCGTCGATCGCGATTGTTTTTCCGTAAATCGTAGTTACGAAAAAAACGTTGTGTGTGCCGCCATTGATGCGCACCGAGTGCAGATAGATCGGCGATGAATCCACCGTCCCGTCGATCGTCACTTGCTGGCGCTGCATGGTCGAGACGTTCGCAGCGGTGATTCCGGTTTCATCCGTCGATGCGCTCGAGCGCCCGACGTTCCAGCCGAATCGCGTCCAGTCGTGAGTGCTCGGGAGGACTCTTCCCGGCGACGCGTGTTTTGCGGATGCGTCGGAAGATGGCGCGGCGCCACACGCTGCAAGCACAAGCCAGCAGAAGAGCGGCCAAGCACTGCAAATTGAGCACGAGCGAGGCCATTGCTTGGCAATAATACGCCTCATTTTTGAAGGAATGATCCGCATATGTGCAATTTTTTCACGTTTTTGTTGACAGTCAGTCCAGTCCGACTTAGGTTGCCAACGTAAGGGAATTCGGCGACCACCCACACAATCTTCGGCTTACATGCACTCGCATAATAGCGGGATCCTGCAGTGACGCCCGCAATCGTACCCGCCGACACGGCGTGGATGCTCATGAGCACCGCGCTCGTACTCCTGATGACTCCCGCCGCGGGATTTTTTTACGGCGGCCTCGTGCGCGCAAAAAACGCGCTCAACACAATGATGATGTGCATGGGTGCCGTCGCTGTCGTCGGCGTACTCTGGGCACTAGTCGGATACACACTCGCCTTCGGTGGAACAGCTCGTTGGATCGGCGGCTGGGAATACGTGCTGCTCAATAACGTTGGGATCGAAGCGCACGGGACGATCCCACATCTCCTCTTCATGTCGTTCCAGGGGACGTTCGCGATTCTCACCGCGGTCCTGATTGCGGGCGCGATCGTCGAGCGAATGCGATTCAGCGCATATCTCGGATTCATTGCCGCATGGTCGATCGTCGTTTACGCACCGATCGCGCACTGGGTCTGGGGCGGAGGATGGCTCGCACAGATGGGCGTGTTGGATTACGCCGGTGGAACTGTCGTGCACGTCAACGCTGGAATCGGCGCAGTCATCGCGGCAACGATCGTCGGCGGCCGAAAAGATTTCGGACGACAAGCGATGCTTCCTCACAACGTCCCATTCGTTTTGCTCGGCGCAGGCCTTCTTTATTTCGGCTGGTTCGGGTTCAATGCAGGAAGCGCGCTGGCAGCGAATGGTGCAGCCGCACTCGCATTCACGAATACTCTGTTCGCGCCCGGCGCAGCGCTCGCAGTCTGGATGTCGCTCGACGCGTATCGAACTGGACGAGTAACTGCGGTGGGTGCGGCGACTGCAATCGTGATCGGCCTGGTTGTCATCACACCCGCGGCTGGTTTTGTATCGCCGATCTCTGCGATCGCAATGGGCGCACTCGGCGCGCTGCCAAGTTATTTCGCGATTGTGTGGCGTGCGCGAACTCGCCTCGATGATTCGCTCGACGTTTTCGGTGCACACGGAATTGGCGGAATCACGGGAGCACTGCTCACCGGAGTATTCGCGGAAGCCAAATGGGGCGGCACGAACGGATTGCTATTCGGACATCCAGCACAGGTTGGAATCCAGGCGGTGGGCGTGATCGCGACGATTGCGTACAGCGCAGTCGGCACTCTAGCGGTGCTCAAGCTTGTGAGTCTTGCGACGCCGCTGCGCGCAGCGATTCGCGCCGAGGGTGTTGGGTTGGATATCACGCAGCACGGTGAAGAAGCGTATGCCGCAGGCGAGGGAGCGGTGCTCGTGCTGCACGAGGACACCGAAAGTCCTGTTCGTCATGCGCATTCGCATCCGGTTCTCGCCGGTGAGGGGGCGGTTGCATGAAGCTCATCGTCGCGATCATCCGGCCTGATAGTCTTCATGACGTGCTCGAGCGGTTGTATCGCGCCGACGTGCGTGGCTTGACGGTGAGTCATGTGATGGGTCACGGCGGTGAGACGGAAGAAGTCGAGACCTATCGCGGTACGACGGTGAAAGTGGCGCTTCATGAGAAAGTGCGGCTGGAGATCGGAGTCTCCGAGCCGTTCGTCGAAATTACAGTGCGCGCGATACTCGAGAGTGCGCGCACGGGCGACGTTGGTGATGGCAAGGTGTTCGTGCTTCCAGTGGAAGCCGTGCACCGAATTCGTACAGGCGACAGGGACGAAGCAGCAGTAACGCCAGCCGCGGTCTGACAGGCGTGCGCGGCGAGCCAGGTCCGCAGGGATTATACGACCCTGCCTACGAACATGACGCGTGCGGAATTGGGTTTGTCGCGCACATCCATGGCGTTCGCTCTCGCGACGTTGTAGAGAAGTCGCTCGAGCTTCTCAGGAATCTTTCTCACCGAAGCGCTGTCGCGGCTGACTCCTGCACCGGTGATGGCGCGGGCATTCTGCTTCAAGTGCCCCACGTTTTTCTTCGGCGCGCCTGCGCGCACGTCGGAATTGCATTGCCCGACGCAGGTAGTTACGGAGTCGGCATGCTGTTCCTCCCCGCTCGTCGCCCGACTCGTCTCGCGTGCGAGCGCGCGGTTGAAAAAGCGGTAACGGAGGAAGGATGCTCCGTGCTTGGCTGGCGCGACGTTCCGGTCGACGACTCGGTACTGTCCAGACCGACGCGGCGCGCGCGTCCTGTCATACGACAGATATTCGTCGCGAGAATGGGCGTGCAGCGCGATGTCGACAGCGACACACGCTTCGAAGTAACGCTCTTCGTGATCCGAAAAAGAATTGAAGCGGCGCTGCGCAAGATTCAGGGCGGCGGCGATTGTTACGTGGCGAGCTTTTCCTCGCGCACGGTGGTTTACAAGGGGATGCTCCGTCCGGATCAGCTGTCGCGATTTTATTCGGACATTCGCGATCCCGAGCTCGCGAGCGCGATTGCCGTTGTTCATTCGCGTTTCTCCACGAACACTTTCCCATCGTGGCGTCTCGCGCACCCGTATCGATTCCTTTGTCACAACGGTGAGATCAACGCGCTACGCGGAAATCTCAGCTGGATGCGCGTGCGCGAAGCAATCATTTCGTCATCGCATTTTGGCGGAAGCATCGCATCGCTGCTGCCTGTATGCGGTGAAAACCAGAGTGATTCGGCTTCGCTCGACAATGTGTTGGAGCTGCTGACACTCGCGGGCCGGCCTCTCGCGCATGCAATGGCGATGTTGATTCCCGAAGCGTGGGAAGGACACGAGACGATGTCTCCCGCGCGCCGCGCATTTTACGAGTATCACGCTTCGCTGATCGAGCCGTGGGATGGGCCGGCGGCGGTTGCGTTCACGGATGGACGACAAGTCGCTGCGGTGCTCGATCGCAACGGACTTCGGCCGGCGCGTTACGTCATCACCTCCGATGATTTTGTCGTGCTCGCGTCAGAGGCCGGCGCACTGGCGATTCCTGTCGAGAATGTTCGCGCCAAAGGAAGGCTCGAGCCGGGTAAGATGCTCGTCGTCAACACGACTCAGGGTCGGATACTCGACGACGAAGCGCTGAAGATGGAGATGGCGTCGGTGCGGCCGTATCGCAGCTGGGTTGCGGAGCAGCGAATCGATCTCGCGACACTTATTTCCGAGAGCGAAACCGCAGCTCAATTCGAATCCGCGCATCACGAAATGCCACTGCCGGTTTTGCAACGTGCGTTCGGATACACGACCGACGAATTGAAAATGATTCTCGCGCCGATGGCTGACGCGGGAGAAGAACCGGCCGGCTCTATGGGAAACGACACGCCGCTCGCGGTTCTCTCGCGCCGGCCACAGCTGCTCTTTTCCTATTTCCGCCAGCTGTTCGCGCAGGTGACAAATCCGGCGATCGATCCGATTCGCGAAAAGCTCGTGATGTCACTCGCGATGAATCTCGGTCCGCAGAAGAATCTCCTGGATGAAACCGACGAGCACGCGAAGCAGATTCGCATCACGCAGCCGGTGCTGACCGAGCGTGCGATGTCTGCGTTGCGCAGCGTCACCGATCCGGATTTGCGTGCGGTCACGCTTCCGGCGCTTTTCGCAATCGACGCCGGGACTTCCGGACTCGAGGTGGCGGTCGACGAGCTCTGCTGCGCCGCTTCTCGAGAGGTCGCAAAAGGATGCGGGCTCCTTGTGTTGAGCGATCGCGGAATCAGCGCGGATCATGCTCCGATTCCCGTCGCGCTCGCGATCGCAGCGGTGCATCATCATCTCATTCGAGAAGGACTGCGCTGGCGCGTCAGTCTCATCGCCGAAACTGGCGAAGCGAGAGAAGTCTCACATCTCGCATTGTTGATCGCGTATGGCGCGAGCGCAGTGTATCCCTACCTCGCGCTCGAGACCGTCGCCGCGATTGCTCGCACCGGCGGCGAAGAGCGATATGTCAACGCACTCGGCAAAGGTCTTCTCAAGATCATGTCGAAGATGGGGATCTCCACGCTGCAGAGTTATTGCGGCGCGCAGTCGTGGGAAGCGGTGGGATTGAACGTCGCTTTCGTGAATCGCCATTTCGCCGGGACGCCGTCGCGCATCGGAGGAATCGGCATGGATCTCATCGCCGAGGAAACGCTGCGACGGCATGCGGATGCGTTTGAAAACAATTCGGGTGTGACACGGCTCGATCCGGGCGGTGAGTACCAGTATCGCGCGCAGGGCGAGCATCACAACTGGAATCCGATGACGATCGCGACGCTGCAGCACGCGACGCGCAGCGACAACTACTCGACGTTCAAAGAATTCAGCCGGCTCGCGAACGACGAAACTCGCAGGCAATCCACATTGCGCGGATTGCTGGATTTCGTCGAGCGCAATCCGATTTCATTGGAAGAGGTCGAGCCCGCTGCCGCAATCACTCGACGATTCGTGACGGGCGCGATGTCGTTCGGATCGCTGAGCAGAGAGGCGCACGAGACGCTCGCAATCGCGATGAACAGAATTGGTGGTCGCAGCAATAGCGGTGAGGGTGGAGAAGAACCCGAGCGCCTGGGCACTGAGCGCAACAGCGCAGTCAAACAAGTCGCGTCCGCGCGCTTTGGCGTCACTGCTGAGTATCTGGTAAATGCGACGGAATTGCAGATCAAGATTTCGCAGGGAGCAAAGCCCGGCGAAGGAGGACAGCTTCCGGGACACAAAGTCGATGAGATCATCGCGCGCACGCGACACTCGACGCCAGGCGTGACGCTGATCTCGCCTCCGCCACATCACGACATCTATTCGATCGAAGATCTGGCGCAGCTCATCTACGATCTCAAAGCGATTTGTCCAGACGCCGCAGTTTCGGTGAAGCTTGTTGCCGAAGCGGGCGTCGGCACTGTCGCGGCGGGTGTGGCGAAAGCGCGCGCGGATTTGATTTTGATCTCAGGAGATTCGGGTGGTACAGGCGCTTCGCCGCTGTCTTCGATCATGCGCGCGGGAATTCCATGGGAGCTTGGACTCGCCGAAACGCAGCAGACGCTCGTCATCAACGGGCTGCGCGGGCGCGTTCGACTTCAGACGGACGGTCAGCTCAAGACCGGGCGTGATGTGGTCGTCGCCGCGATGCTCGGCGCCGATGAATTCGGGTTTGCAACTGCGCCGCTCATCGTCGAAGGGTGTGTGATGATGCGGAAGTGTCATCTCAACACGTGTCCTGTCGGAATTGCCACGCAGGATCCCGAGCTGCGAGAGAAATTTGCGGGACAGCCCGAGCATGTCGTGAATTATTTCTTCTTCGTCGCGGAAGAGGTGCGTGAGCTGATGGCACATCTTGGATTCCACACGATGGACGAGATGATTGGCCGCACGAACTTGCTGCGCTCGCTGCCGCCTGCCGACAACGCTAAGGCGAGAACACTCGACCTCTCCGCGATGCTGCATCTCGCGACACCTGCCGCGCGCGTGGGTCGTGTCGTTCGCCATCATGTGAAATCGAGACAACGTCACGCGGATGCAGAAGGAACGCTGAACGGGATTCTCATGGAGTTGGCGCGACCTGCGTTAGAGAATCGCCAACGCGTGAAGGGAACGTTGTCGATCACGAATGCCGACCGCGCTGTCGGTGCGACACTCTCCGGCGAGATCGCTCGACGTTACGGCAATGTTGGCCTGCCAGATGATACGATCTCTTTCCGATTCACCGGTGCGGCGGGTCAGAGCTTCGGCGCGTTCGCAGCGAAAGGACTTTCGCTCGAGCTCGAAGGCGAGGCGAACGATTACGTCGGCAAGGGACTTTCCGGCGGCAGACTGATTCTGCGGCATCCGAAACGTGCGCAGTTCATTCCCGATCAAACTGTTCTCGCGGGCAACACTGTTCTCTATGGCGCGACGTCCGGCGAAGCGTACATCGCGGGCGTTGTCGGCGAGCGCTTTGCTGTGCGGAACAGCGGCGCGATCGCGGTTGTCGAGGGGGTCGGCGACCATGGTTGCGAGTACATGACGGGCGGAACTGTCGTTGTGCTCGGACGAACTGGCAGAAACTTCGCTGCCGGCATGAGCGGTGGAATGGCGTTCGTGCTCGATGAGTTCGGAGAGTTCGAGAAGCAGTGCAATGCCGCGATGGTGGATATGTCGCGAGTAACTCAGCGCAGCGACTTCGAATTACTGAGGCGTCTGATCGAGCAGCATGCGCGGTATACTGGAAGCGCGCGCGCGAAGCGCGAGCTTGCACGATGGAACGTATCGCAACGCTACTTCATCGCTGTCGTGCCGCGCGAGTACCGACTGGCGCTCGAAAGTCGACCAGAAAAACAAGAGAGCGCTCGTCATGCGTGACCCGAAAAATTTTCTCACGCTTCGCCGAGCGACGCCGAAGCGCCAGGCAGTCGACGAGCGACTCGCGCATTGGGGAGAATTTTATTCGCCCGTTCCCGAGTCGGACGTACAGGCTCAGGCCGCGCGATGCATGGACTGTGGAGTTCCGTTCTGTCAGGGCGACAGCGGATGTCCCGTAAGAAATATCATCCCGGAATGGAACGATCTCGTGAATCGCGGCGAGTGGCACGAAGCGCTCGAGTCGTTGCATTCGACAAACAATTTTCCGGAGCTCACTGGACGCCTCTGTCCCGCACCGTGTGAATCCGCATGCGTGCTTGGCATAGTCAACGAGCCGGTTGCCATCAGACATATCGAGCAGACGATTGCCGATCGCGGATTTGCGGAGGGCTGGATCGTGGCGCGTCCGCCGTCGAGAGCATCGGGATTCGGCGTGGCGGTGATTGGGTCGGGACCCGCGGGACTCGCCGCTGCACAACAGCTTCGTCGCTTCGGTCACGCGGTTGTGGTGTTCGAGAGGGATGAGCGCGTTGGCGGACTGCTTCGTTACGGAATTCCGGATTTCAAGCTCGAGAAGTCGGTGATCGATCTTCGCATTGCGCAGCTCGAGGCGGAGGGAGTGCAGTTCCGCACCGGAATCGAAGTCGGCGTGGACATGACAGTCGGCGAGCTGCAAGCAGAGTTCGACGCCGTCTGCATTGCAACAGGTGCGGGCAACGCTCGCGATCTCCGTGTACCGGGACGCGTACTAAACGGAATTCAACTCGCGATGGATTTTCTCACTTCGCAGAATCGAAGGCTCGCCGGTGAAGCCCGTGCGGGAACCGGGAGAGAAGCGCGCGACAAGCGCGTCGTAATCATAGGTGGCGGCGACACTGGATCGGATTGCGCGGGAACTTGTCTTCGTCAGGGGGCGCGGAGCGTTCGCCAGTTCGAGCTGCTTCCTCAGCCGCCGATCGATCGAGCGGCGAACACACCGTGGCCGCTATGGCCGATGCAGCTGCGCACTTTACATGCGCATGAAGAAGGATGCGATCGAGAATGGAGTGTTGCGACCACGGCTTTCACCGGCGAGAACGGCAGGGTGAAAAAGATTCACGCCGTCAGACTCGAGACGCAGTTAATGCCCGACGGGAGTACGAGCTACACGCAGATGCCGGGTAGTGAGTTCGAGATCGAAGCAGATCTGGTATTGCTTGCGATGGGATTCACTGGTCCCGTGAAGAGTCGATTGCTGAATGATCTTTCGCTCGAGCTCGACAGTCGAGGCAATATCGCGACGCATGAGTCGCATCAAACGCGCGTGACCGGGATATTTGCGGCGGGTGACGCTCATCGTGGGGCATCGCTCATCGTCTGGGCAATTCGCGAAGGCCGAGATGCTGCGGAGAGTATCGATCGCTGGCTGCGCAGCGGAAAGGAAGCCGTGAAGCACAGGCCGCGTTAGCGATCATAGGGAATCGGTCACAATCTTATTGCAGGGATCCGACGCCTTACTACGTCGAGTGACGTATCGTTACGGTGTTACCTCCGGCTTATCTTCTCGGAGTACGAGGCAGGATCCCTCTATCGAGATTCCGATGCTTTCGCGCGCTCTGATTGGTAGGTTGCCGGCCCTCAGTCTGCTCTTGATTGCGACAGCGTCATGTAGCAGTCCGACGGGCGTTGACAAGACGGCTCCAGTCCCCCCAGAAACGGGAGCCGAGGTTTGGCCTAAGCGTTCTTTCGCGACACACGAAACCCTCTGGGCAGTGTCGGGCACCTCTGCATCCAGCGTGTGGGCGGTAGGTGAGGCCGGCACGATCCTCTACTACAACGGCACCCTATGGTATGCTTTCACAAACGGAATACCCGGTGTGTCGTTGACGGGCGTCTGGGCTGCCTCACCTGCCGAGGTATGGGCCGTCGGGACCGGTGGAATAATTCTTCACAATCACAACGCCAACTGGACACCCGTTTCAAGCGGCACGACGCAAGACCTCTACAATGTCTTGGGCATATCCGTGTCCGACGTCTGGGCAGTGGGTGGGGCTGGGACGGTCCTTCATTACAATGGCACCGCGTGGTCAACCGTATCTAGCGTGACATCTCAGCCCCTCTTCGGCATATGGGGGAGCTCTCCAACTGACATCTGGGCCGTCGGTGCGAAAGGGACGATTTTGCACTTCGATGGAGCGAGCTGGTCGAACGTCTCTAGCGGGACGACAGATTACCGTGCTGTGTGGGGCAGCTCGTCCTCTGACATATGGGCCGTTGGGTCTGTGCCCGCTGAGTTTGCAACGACTGGCTCGATCGTGCATTTCAACGGCATCACCTGGTCCACTGTATCCACCGCCACTACGCGATTCAGCTTCGGGGTCTGGGGCATTTGGGGAAGCTCTGCATCCGAAGTGTGGGCTGTGACATCTAATGATGCTCTGAGCGGGAGAATTCTCCATTACAATGGAACGACCTGGTCCGTGGCTTCTAGCGAGCCAACATTGGGACCACAGTACGCTATTTGGGGAACATCGGCTTCCGATGTCTGGACAGTTGGCTTTGGGGGGGACGTCCGCCACGGTCCGCCGCCAAGATGATGCTTCGAGTCAGATCACACTAGATCGATTGTCCAATTCGTCAGATCGCCCCACCGACGTTCTGGCCGGCCCAACAGTGCGTCGTGAGGACTTCCCCTTGCACGACGATGTGCGTTGGCTCGCCGCGTCGCTCGGCCGTGTGATTCGCCGGCTCGAAGGTGACGCGGCCTTCGAGACAATCGAGTCTCTGCGAAAGGCTTGCCGCGCACGGCGCCACGTTGCTCCGGGCGCGCCTTCGCTCGATGCACTCCTCGCGCAGGTTGAAGCACTCCCGCTCGAGCGGAGCGCGGTCACTGCGCGCGCGTTCACTCTCTTCTTTCTGCTCATCAACACTGCGGAGCAAGTACATCGCGTGCGTCGCGCACGAGCATACCGCATGATCGGAAATGCCGAACCACAACCCGCGTCGGCGCGCTGGGCGATGCGGGCCTTGCACGCATCTGGTCGCGATGCTTCAGAAGTTGAGCGCGCGATGCTCGAGCTCGACGTGCGACCAGTGCTCACCGCGCATCCCACCGAATCGACACGCCGCACGCTCCTCGCGCTGCAATCGCGCGTTGCGGACTTGCTGCTCGCGCGCGAACCAGCATCACTCGAGGAGCGTCGCGAGATCGAAGAAAAATTGGATGGCGAGGTGGAGCTCCTATGGATCACCGCCGAAGTTCGACACGATCGCCCCTCGGTGAATGACGAAGTCAGCACTGTGCTATGGTATCTCGAGACACGCTTTCTCGACGCAGGCGCTCGCGCGCGCGACGCATTAGTCCGCGCTTTCGAGGAAGAGTTCGCGACAACGTCGGAAGCGGTGCAACAGCTCGTGCCCTTGAGAGTCGGAAATTGGGTCGGTGGTGATCGCGACGGAAATCCGGGCGTCACTCCTGAAGTCACCATCGCGACCGCTCGACGCTCGAGTTACGCCATACTCGGCCGTTATGCACACGCGCTCGCCGATCTCGTCGAGCGAATTTCAGTGTCGGCGTCGATTGCGCCTCCGTCCGACGATCTACGCGCATCGATAGAATCCGATTGCAAGTTGCTCCCCGAGGTGTACGAGGCGAACCGCCGACGCAACGCAGACGAGCCACTCCGACTCAAGCTCACGTTCATGTTGGCGCGCGTAGAGTCGACACGACTACTCACTGCCGCGCGAGACGCAGGCAAGAATGTCGAGGATCCGGCAGCGTACGTCGACGCCGCACAGCTCGAACGCGATCTCCTGCTCGCGCGCGACAGTCTCATGCGCGCCGGTGCAGAACACGCTTGCCGCACCACAATTGACCCAATGATCGAAATGGTTCGCGCGCACGGGCTCCATGGCTACTTGATGGACATCCGCGATCACGCGGATGTGCACCGCGCCGCACTCGACGACATTGCCGCGCACGTCGGCATCGCGCCGCTCGAGGGAGAAT
>JBGQKT010000036.1:0-20840 GCA_041499635.1 Gemmatimonadaceae bacterium | reverse complement strand
GCCGAGTCGGCGGAATTTCCGGGTGGAGCTGTTTACGGTCTCTAGGCACTCGCGATGATCCGGCGAATCATCTTTGCGCTTCTGATACTCGGCGGAATCGTCTTCGCAATTCAGGGCGGCGAGTACAGCACGATTGATTTGTGGCGCCAGCGACAGCGAGCAACGACTCTCGCGGCGCAGGCTGATTCGCTTGCGCGCGAAGTCGACTCGTTGAGGAAGATTGCCAAGGCCATTCAGACCGATCCAGCAACGCAGGAGAGGATCGCTCGCGAGGAATTCGGAATGGTGAGGGGGAATAAAGAGATACTGTACCGATTGAGTGAACCCGGCGATTCAGTACCTTCGGCTGCGAAACCCGGTAGAGGCGCAGGGAGAAAGTGAGAAAAAACGTAACATCAGTCACGTTTTTTCTCACTTTCTCCCTGTGCTTTAGCTTGATTCGACCCTCTCTCCCGGGTAGGTTTCTCTTCCTATCGCGGGGTGGAGCAGCCTGGTAGCTCGTCGGGCTCATAACCCGAAGGTCGCGGGTTCAAATCCCGCCCCCGCCATGAAAAAAAAGCCCGTCCTTTCGGACGAGCTTTTTTTTTGCACCTACAGCTGAGTCTATGCGTTTCGATCAGTGCACGCCTTACCACCCGTCACGTTCGGGTTGTTCTCTTCCGCTTGCGGAACAGGGAAGTTCACGTCCGGTCCATAATTGCCACCCTTATGCCACCCACCGGTTGGAAAAACCGTCTCAGGCGTGCGTCCATAATACTTGATGAGGCGTCGCAGGTCGCCAGTGCGGTGGCCCGTTGAGAACATCCAGAACGCGCGCTCGCGGAAAATGAGATTCACTTGCGCTGCGCTTGTGCCCGGATCGGTTAGGTTCGCAGCCAATCCCGTCACGCCGCCCTCCGTGCGAGCCTGGTTCAGCTTCGTCACCATCAGCGCCGGATTGCCCGCCTTCAATGCAGCCTCTGCTTCGATCATCCGCGCTTCGACGCCGCCGGTAATCGTCACCGGATTATCGCGCGCGGTCCAGATGCGTTGCACCCAAATCGGAAATGCGGATTTGTCGTCACGCTGGTTGATCGACACGCCGATTGCCTTGCACACGTTGTCGCCACCCAGACACGTCGGAACGCGCGGATCGTTCGCTGTCGCGAAGTCCAATCCATTCGTGCCCTCACCGGTGCTGACGCTGTAGCGTCGCGCGATGTTGTTGTACGTCCAGATCACGTTGTCGTTGGTGGTTTGCGACTGCAGCATCTGATACTTGAAGCTCGTGGGAACTGGAGCAACCGCCGTGGCGGCCTCGGGAAGACGATTGAGGTTGACGAGAATTCTTCCTTTGATCACCGCCAATGCGTTTCGGATTTTCACGTCGGCGGTCGACGATCCCGTGATAAGTGTTAGACCGCTGTCAGCGTGCGCAAGGGCGCGCTCGAACGCCGCCTGCGTGGTCATTCCGGAGCCATATTCCTCGGCGCCGTTCACCACATTGCTGATGATGAGACCGTTGCAGTAATGCTCACCAATCGCGTTCTCGACGTACGCTTGCACGAAGTACATCTCGGCAACGTCGGCGGGAGGGCCCAACGGATTGAATTGCTTGAGAAGGTCGATCGCGAACGATGCCGAGAGTCTCGCGCGGTGAAGCATGCGGTCGACCTCAGTGAGGAAATTGTTCTGCGCAGTGATCGAGCGCTGGTCTACTTCCCAACGTGCAATGAACGAATCGCCATTATTCCATTCGTCGGCGAGCAAGCCGCTCAGCAGGAAGAGGCCTTCCGAGTTGGCATTGCCTCCACTCGTTGCCGCATCGAGTCGTGCAAGAGCACCGAGTCTTACCGAGTTCGCCCCAGCGGCTGATTGAACGTCGGTTGGATTGATGACGTCGGGGTCGTGTACCACAAGAACGTCCGAAGGACTACAGGCAGCGAGTGCGAGTACGCTCATCGCGACTACTGCCCATGTCTTTGTGTATGAAGTCATTCTCATTTTCCTAGAAGCCGAAGTTGAGACGAAGTGAGTAGTAAGTCGGGGGAGGGAAAGCCTGGAACTCCGACGGTGCGTCGCCGGTGGTGCCGTACGCTTCCGGATCGACGCCAGTGTAGTTCGTCCAGAGAATCCCGAGGTTTCTTGCGGCGAGCGTTACCGAGACGTTGCGGCTGCCCATTGTGCGCGACATCCACTGTCCGATGTTGACGGTCACGTTCAGCTCGCGGAACCGAATAAAATCGCCGTCCTCGATGAATCCGCCTGCGGACCTGCTTGCGTGCTCGCGAACCATCACGGTCCTCGCCTGCTCGAACAACGAAGACTGCGGATTGATCAGTCCCGAGCAGTTGAGACGGCTCGCACAGCGGATACGCTCCGTGTTGTTGTACATCTTGAAGCCGCCCTTGTAATCGATCAGCGCGCCGAGATGTACCCGACGGCCCGCGAGGTCGATTCCATTGGAGAACGTGAGCTCCTTTGTCGGAAGCGGAACGCCGATGAACGTAGCGGTGTCGCTTACGGTGATCTCGTTCAGAGTGATGATGCCATCACCATTTGCGTCGTTGAATCCCGTAAGTGTTTTCGCCCACCAACCGTTGAGCGGATAGCCCTCGCGATTTTGTTGCGTGGAGCTGTTGATGAGTGGTGGAAGACCGCCGAGGCTGATGATCTTGTTGTCGTTCTTCGAAGCGTTGAACGCCACGTCCCAGCCAAAGGCATCGCGCTGTACCAGCTGCGCCGTAAGCAGTCCTTCCCAGCCCTTGTTGCGTACTTCACCGAGGTTCTCGAATCGAACCGTTGCGCCTGTTCCAAGTGACGGCGGCAGCACGCGACTGATCAACGCGTCCTTCGATGTTTTGTTGTAGTGAGTGATTTCTACCGAAACACGGTTGCTGAAGAAAGTGCCGTCGACGCCGAGCTCGAGCTCTGACGACCGCTCGGGCTTGAGGTTTCGATTACCAAGCGTGCTGAATACAACGGCGGGCAAATCACCGCTCTCGCCGCGCGTTGTAGTGGCGGAGTAGAACGGCACTGCGTCGGTCGTGCCCGGCTGTACTCCAGATGCGCCGTACGCCGTGCGCAATCGAAGTTGATTCATCCAGCTGGGACGATGGAAAAATGGTTCATCCGAAGCAACCCACGAAACGGCGAGCTTCGGATAGACGACGGTCTTGAAGTTCGCGCCAAACGCGCTGTTGCGGTCCGACCGCAAGGCGCCGGTGATGAACAACCGATCATTGAGTGCGAGGTGCTCTTCGACGAAGGCGCCAAGAGTGCGCGTCTCGTCGGTGGACTCGTCTGCGCTCTTGACCGCGGCTCCGGTGATTGTCGTAGCACCGGGAGCGAGCTGGACGCCGCTCGTGCCGTTACGATCGAAGATTGTGCGATTGAATTGCACGCCAAGCGACGTTTCCGAATTGATCGCGTCGCTGAGCCGGCGTGTTGCTGTCGTGCTTCCGTTAGCGGTGTACGTGAAGAAATTGGTTCGGTTATCGATCTTGAATCCATTGCGGCTGTCACCGCCGAGATCCGGACAGCTTCCGAATCTGCACAGCTGCGTGTCGAGTCGATTGATGTAGTCAACGCCTGCGTTGCCTCGTGCCGACAACCATCCGCTTGGACGGTAATTCCCGTCTATCGACGTGATGAGACGTTTGATGCCCTGACCGGTGACCGTCTGATAAACGTCGCGCGGCGTGACTTGTCGCCAGCCGAAAAGAGTATCGCCGTTTGAAGCGATATTGTATTTGAATCCGGGCCCCCCGTACGTGTTACCCGCAACGCCGTTCACTCCGGAGTCATCGCTGGTCGGCAGACGCAGATCCTGCGAAGTGTAGCCCGCGCTTATACCGACGTCGGCTTTAGGTGAGAGCGCGAGATTGAAATTCGCGCGAGTCGTAATCCGGTCCATGTGGTTTGGATTCGCTTCCTCGGGGAGGAGCGTCCGCGCGTGCGCCGCGAGATAGCGTTGATCGAACTCAGGGATCTTGAGGACACCGTTGTCGTTCTCCCATTCGCCGCTTATGAAGTAGCGGAGCGTCTCGGAGCCACCGCCCACTTGCAGGCCGTGGAGCTGACGATAACCTGTGCCATTCGGTGTCGATTCCGGATCCTTGTACAAATTGTAACTCGTAACGCTGTCCTGCTTGCAGGTGCCTGCCGAAGCCTGAGACAGGAAACATTGAACAGTGTTGCTCGCAGTTGATATACTGCTGCCGCTCCGCCAGCCGCGATACGCGTCCGGATACGTGTTGCGATCGACGTGCGCGCCCTGCTCGGTGAAGTAGTTGAATCGCGCTCGTCCCGCCGTTCCGCGCTTCGTCGTGATGACGATCACGCCGTTTGCGGCAGCCGTGCCATACAGTGTCGCCGCCGACGGCCCACGAACGATCTCGATCGACTGGATTTCCTCGGGATTCAAATCATTGATGCGCGCGGCAGTTGTGCCGCCGACGCTCACCGAAGATGATCCTGTCGTTCCCTCGACCCGGATTCCATCGACGATGTAGATCGGATTGTTGGACAATGAGAGAGAGCTCGTGCCGCGCACTCGAATGCGGGTGCCTGCGCCGATCTGCGTTCCGGTGAACACATCAATTCCGGGCGCTCGGGCAACGAGGAGATCGCCCATGTTCGAAACGGCGCGCGTCTCGACAATTTTCGCGGCATCGACCTGCGCAATCGAGTTACCAACTTCGACGCGACGTTGATCGCCGGTCGCGGTTGTAACGACTGGATCGAGATTGAGTGCGACCGGGCTCATTTTGAAATCGAGCGTGACGATCTGCGCGGGAGCAACTGTTACCGTTTGACGCTGTTCAGCGTAACCGACGCGAAGTGCGCGAACTTCGACCGCGCCGGCGTTCACTCCGCGCACGGTGAATTGCCCCTGGGCGTTCGCAAGCGCGGCCTGGTTGGTGCCGACTATTCTGATTTGTGCCGAGCCGATCGGTTGGCCGGTGGTAGCGTCTGTTATGCGGCCGGTGAGGGTTCCTTGTTGCGTTTGCGCATTCGCGTGACCGGCGACGATCAATGCCAGAATCACGGTGGGCAGGAACGAGCGGAGACCAGAGTACGAACTCATGGACATGGACGCCTCGTTGGTAGCTGGTAGAGATGTTTCTGGAGAGAATCCTAAAATACGGCGGTATGGGGTCACCGCAACCGTATTTTCTCGGGCGAAAGTCTCTCACTGGGGACTTATGGCATCCGATATATTACGAAGTAGGGCAGGGTAGCTCAGCCGGTTAGAGCACGGCACTCATAATGCCGGGGTCGCGGGTTCGAGTCCCGCCCCTGCTATGTCTCTCTCCTGGCGGCCAGCGCGACCCGCTGGCCGCTTCCTTTTTATGACAGATATGACAGCACGTCCGTCCGAAAAGAAATCCGATCAGGCGAGTGCATCAGCACCGCCACGAATTCTCGAGCGAAATGTGCGTGCGCTCGTCGAGCACGCAGCTCACGAAGCGCGCGCAAAACCCACCTCGGACCGGATCGCGACCGTAATCTGGCGATTCGCTGGGACGATGAAATTCGTCTACCTCCATGTCGTGATCTTCGGCGTCTGGGCCGCGCTCGATGCAGGATGGATCGCCGGCATACACAATTTCGATCCGGATTTCACGATCCTCGGCACCGCAGCCGCGGTGGAGGCGATTTTCCTCGCGACGTTCGTCTTGAGAGCGCAGATCCAGATGAATGACAAAGCGGACCTGCGCAACCACCTCGATCTTCAGGTCAGCCTGCTCGCCGAGCAGGAGACCACTCACATCCTGCGCCTGGTCGCCGCCATGGCGGATCGCATGGGGATAGAAGAAGCATGCAATCCGGAAATCCAGGAGTTATTGCGCGAGCTTAAGCCTGCGGACGTGCTCGACCGGATAGAAGTTCAGACCGACAAAATCGAGGAAGAAATCCGCGAAGCCAAGTAGCCCGGATGCCATCATTCTCTCCGAATCACGACATCTCCATTCACCGTTCGAACGCTGATCATACCACCACCGCTGCCGAACGTTCGGCGCGCACGCACATATTTTCGCGGCGTTCCATGCGAGTCATCCCAATCCGCGCTTTCGTCGCTCGACAGCGGCCAGTCGCTGTTGATTCGCGTTCGGTGGCCGAGGTTGTCCGTATAGGCGGTCTCGAGGTCCAGCGTACCTGAGAAATCTTTCGGCAGCGTAACTTCGACCCGTCCATTTCCCGAGGTTATTTCCGCTGAGGGCGCTCGCGATCCTCGAAGATCGACGACAACGTCTCCCGCGCCGGTGTGCGCCATCGCCGTTCCCGCGAGCGGTCCTATTCGAATGCTTCCACCGCCGGTGGACACGGAAACCGCGCCCGCGGATCGTCCAACGCTCACGGCACCACCACCAGTACGAATGTCAGCGCCGCTCATCGCCGATGCGACGTTTACACCGCCGCCGGCCTTCCGGTAAATGATTCGACCGTTGCTATCGCGAATCTCGCCCGTGTGCTCGTTAACGCTAACACTCGCACCCGAGCCGCTGATGGTAACGCTGTTGTTGTCGTCGTGGCCCTTGATCGTTCCGTTGCGCGCGCCACCGTATACAGTGGGGCCGCTTCCGGAGCTGCCGTCGAGGTCGCCATCGTTATCCTGGATGTAGACCATGCCCCCGCCGGTCGAGACCGAGCCGGACATTCGTGAGTGATAAACTCTGATGTTGCCGCCACCAGTCGAGAGCCGAGCGCGGCCACCCGCATTTTCAATTTCAATCGTGCCGCCGCCGGTAGTTCCACTGAACGTTCCGTCTACACCATTGATACTCACTCCACCGCCCGCCGACGAAATGTCAATCGAGAATCGTCGCGGAACGTGAATGTCGAAATGATGACTCGTGCTCGAAGAGCCGCGCGCCAGTTGTCTCGAAGTGAGACGCGCGCCCGTTCCAGTTTGCTCGAGACTTACTTCAGTGTCGCGCCAATTGCGGCCCGCGAGTCTGCCCGACACCTGCACGCGCGACTGATCCCATCCGGTGATCGTCAAGCCGCCACCTGTCTCGAGATCGAGAACGAGAGTGCCGTTTTCACGAACGCTCACGGACTTCTCGAAGGTTGAATCGAAATCAGTCTTTAGCGCAGTCTGCGCAGTCTTCGGCTTGCTTGCAGCAATTGGAGACGGAGGTGTCGCGAACTGTGTCGCGATGATTGTCGGAGCAACAACCGCTCGGATCACTGCTGGTCGAGCTATCGGAGTGAATGCAGATAGCGTGACGATCGCGATCGCCGCGGCAGCAACACTGAGTTTTCCAGTAAGAGGTGAAATGGCCCTTCGTTTTCGCGACCCGTTCAGCACGGCGAGCAAGCGCCCCTCGAGCTGGGAAGGGCGAGCCATCGCCAACGAAACGAAGCCTTGTGGTCCCAAAGCACGCGCTGTGCGCGCGACTTCAAGCAAATGTCCGGCGTACGCTACCGGCGAAGTTCCCGAAGACAAAACACGGTCGTCGCACGCGCGCTCCTGCTCCGCGCGCATTCCGCGCGCAGCAACCCACACCAGCGGATGAAACCAGTAAATCGCGCACACGATAGTCGCGAGCATTTGCGTGATGGTGTCGCCGCGCGCGATGTGAGCCATCTCATGTCGAATCACAACGTCACGATGGTCAGCAGACCAGTCCGCCGAATCCGCCGGCAAAAGAATCACCGGTCTGCGTATTCCCCAGGTGAGTGGAGTGCTCACCGCCTCGGTCGACAACAATACGATGGGTTTCATGACGCTTGCACGAAGCCGCTCGCGCTCGAGTGCATTTTGCCACGCCTGCGAGCTGAGCGACTCAGCTCGACGAGCGACGCCGCTGAGTGCGAGTCGACCAATCAACATCCAAATGAGAATTGCAAACGCACCGACGAGCCAGAGGAGAGGGAGGGGCAAGCTCCGTGTGACCACGGTCTCCAGCAGTGAGCGTGATGCAAATGTCGGCTTCGGACTTTCCGTCGCTGTCGAAATCTCAGCGCGCGGCGCCGTCGCAACGTCTCTAACGGAAGAATTCGTCGCGACGTTCGCTACCGATGCCTCGGGCGAAAGCACGCGTACTCGCCAGCTCGGAACGACGATCATGCACAGCGGAAGCACAAGCGCGCCACCAAGCGTGAGCGCCCAGATCACGTGGCGCGACGATGCATTCGCCTTCTGGAGCAACAGCGCAACGATCGATCCGACCATCAGCACCAAGGTGACTTTCATGACCAGCGACGACACGAAGCCAGGCGCATTCAGAAATTCGCTCATTGTGCTCCTCCTTTGCTTCGCGCTTGTTCGATTAGTGATTCGAGACGATCGAGATCAGCATCCTTGAGCCGCGATTCGTACATGCCGAGCATTGCGGCTACTGCCGAGCTTGCGGAGTTGTCGAAGAACGTGCGCACGAGGTGTCGCATTGCCGAGCGACTTACGCGCGATGTGTCGGCGGTTGGGAGATACACATAGCGAGGTCCGTCGCTTTCATGTCGCAGGTGTCCCTTTTCCTCGAGGAGCCGCAGCATCCCGCGCACCGCCGAGTTCGTTGGGGGATCCGGAAGGTCCGCGCGCACTTCGGCGGCTGTTGCCTTTCCCCGTCGGTAGATGATGTCCATGATCTGCCGCTCGCGACTTCCGAGCTTGTCGCTGCTCTTTCCTGATTTCATCGCGTCTCCGACTGGGCTATCGATAATATGTCAATGCATTGACATAGTGTCAATGGATTAACACCAATCGGCCCATTTCATGAGACTACACGTTCGGGAAAAGGGTTTTGCAGGGTTCGGTCAGCTAATGCTGGTAGCGGGCGAGGTTCGTCTGCTCGAGCAGGCGCTGGAATCGCGCGTCGCCTCTCAACGGGCCCCATATCCTGTCATTGAGAAGTGAGAACGACGATATCCCGATCTCGCGCCCGTTGACGGCGCGCTCGAGCGCTGCAAGCGCGGCAGCGTTGTTACCCGATCCCATCTCGGCCATCGAAACCGGGAACCATTGAGCAGGTTGGGTCCGCGCTTTCGCGGTGAGTGTCGCAGCGATCTCTGCTGCCTTGTCTTTCTGGTTTATGAGACCGTACACGTACGCGAGCTGGCCTTGTCTGATCCCAAATCCATGATCGAGCTGTACCGCGAGCTCTGAGCTTCGCAGGGCGGCTGCAGGTTGTCCATTGAGTGCATAACAAAACGCGAGCATCGAATGAAGCAGTCCCAATGAAGGAGCGAGCTCGAGACCGTTTCGCATCTCGCGTATGCAATCCGGATAACGCCGCGCGAGGTAGAGCACAAATCCCAATGCCCCGGTCACAATCGGCGCAAGCGGATCCAGCTCTCGCGCTTGTTTGATCTCCACGATTGCTGAATCGAGTTGTCCAGTATGGTATAGAAGCTCACCATACCATTGATGCGCGGTTGGATATCTCGGATCAGATGCAATCGCCATCTGGTATTGTCGCTTCGCGGTTTCATAATCCCACGCGTGCACAGAGGCGAGACCGAGAGCGGTATGCGCTTGTGCGAGCGAGCTGTCGATGGCCAGCGCGCGATTCGCCGCCGCTTTCGTTAGCTCGAGCACGTTCGGCGGAGGCGAATCCGTGTACTCTGGCAGAAGCGCATATGCGCTCGCCAGTCCGGCATATGCGCGCCCGAAGTTCGGGTCGGCAGCGGTCGCTTGCTCGAAGTACGAGATACTGCGACGAAGATTGTCTTCGCCTCGCGCATTCCAGAAATAAGTTCCGCGGAGGTATAGATCGTACGCCTGAAGATTTTCTGTTCCATGCGAAGTGGACGAGACCGTCGCCGCCGCTTGCGCACCGAGTTTTAGCTGTAGTGCACTGGCAATCTGGCGGGCGATGTCATCCTGCACTTGAAAGACATCTTTGGCCTCACGCTCGTAAGTGTCCGACCAGAGCGCGAGGCCGTCGTTGACGTTCGTTAGCTGCGCGCTCACACGGAGCCTGCCGCCCGCGCGTCGCACCGTCCCCTCGAGAACAGCCTGCACGTGGAGTGCATTTCCGATGTCGCGCACGTTCACGCCCGTCTTTCCTTTGAATGCGTACGCTGACGTGCGCGATGCAACGCGCAAACCGCGCAACTTGCCGAGTGCGTTCGCGAGCTCGTCGGTCATGCCGTCGCTGAAATAATCGTTCGCGGTATCGCCGCCGACGTTCACGAGGGGAAGTACAGCAACTGAGCTCAGCTCCCCTCCGTTCGCGCCCGACGCGGGAGAGCGACGCTCGTACAGCCAGTACGCGAGTGGAGCCAGAACGAGAAGTGCAATCGCCGCGATTGCCGCGCGCGGAAACCGATTTGTGCGCGGCAGAGGCGCAAGCCTCGCTTGTGTTGAGATCGATCCACTCGTAATCGCATCGAGCTCTTGCAGAACGTCTGCGGCCGATTGTGGTCTGTCCGCGGGTCGTTTCTCGAGACAGCGCATGATGAGCACCGACAATGCAGGTGGCAGTGCAGGGCGCTTGTTCTCGATCGGGACCGGTTTCTCGACTGCCTGCGCAGCGAGCGTAGCTTGCGCCGTCATGCCGGTGAATGGCGGCCGGCCGGTTAGCACCTCGTACGCCAGTATGCCCCACGAATAAATGTCGGCGCGATGATCGACGCTGGGATCGGCGACCGCTTGCTCAGGCGCCATATACGCCGGCGTGCCGATCGCCAAGCCGAGTCCGGTGAGTCCCGAGGCGGTTACTGAATCGCTCGAATCCGAAGACGCGCTCAATGCTTTCGCCACACCGAAATCGGTGACGAGTGCGAACTCGTCGGAGAGCATGACGTTGTCAGGCTTGATGTCGCGATGAACGACGCCGTGGCGGTGCGCGTACGATAGCGCGGCAGCAACCTGCCGCAGAACGCGAAGCGCTTCGGACACCGGAAGCTCGCCATCGCGCGAAAGTCGCGCTCTCAGCGATTCTCCCTCGATGAACGGCATCGTGAAGTAGGGAGTTCCGGCGACTTCACCCGACGCGAGAAGCGGGACGATATGCGGATGCTGCAGCTTTGCCGCGAGCTGAATCTCTCTGCGGAAGCGGTCGAAGCTCACGCCTGCCGCTGCGTCTTGCTTGAGAACTTTCACCACAACCTGGCGCTCGAGCGTGCGGTCCATGGCCACGAAGACGCGGCTCATCCCGCCGCCGCCAAGCTCGCGGTCGAAGGTGTAAGTATCTCCGAGCGACGTTTCGAGCGTGCGACGGAGGTCCGTCGGTGTCAGTTGCGGTTGTTGCGTGTCGTCAGGCACAGCAAGGGAAACTGGCGGATTGAGCGCGTCGTAACAACCTTTAATTTCCGATTTTGGGGGCTATTGATGAAGCGAATTGTCGCTTGCGCGCTCGCAATCGTACTCTCGGGAGGTTGCAATCGTACGACGAGCAACCTTTCGCCTGCTGCCGAGCAGCAATTCGCGGCAGAGGGAATGGTTCGTCGCGGCGACGATCTCGATTTTCGCTACACCCACGACGTTGGCAGGCGCGGTAGTGGCTGGGAAAATCGCCGCGCTTCGATCATCGTCACCAGGCAATCGCTTTTGATTCACAAGAATGAAAAAGTAGGACTCCAGATTTCGCCTGCCTCACGTCGATATGCCGATGTGGCGCGCGACGGAGATCGAGTGAGAATTCGCGCCGGCTCAGGTCGATCTGAGGAAGTTTGGTCGTTCCAGCCGGAATCCGACGCGCCCGGATGGACTGAGGCAATTCGAGCAGTGATTCGGAATTCGAACAGCGCTGTAAACCGTTAGTTCTGTTTCGGACCTCGGGAATCGGTTATCAGCCAGCGGGCATCGGCCGCCGGTTCGTTGGCATCGGCGACCGTTTTTTCAAGCAGACTGCATCGCTCTTCTCAGAAATTCTTTCACAGCCTTTCGATAACTCCGCCCGGTCGTGATCCTCTTGCCATTTCGCAAGATCAAAAGCTGGTCTCCCTGATCGAACGGCTCGGCTGCACGCACCTTCGACGTGTTCACTATCGCCGATCGGTGCACGCGCAGAAACAAACTCTGTGGGAGTCGCCCAGCTAAGTGAGTCAACGGTTCTCGCACGTCGTACGCGACGTCGGCGAGATGAATTCTCGCGATGTCGTCGCGGGCCTGAATCCAGTAGATCTCGTCCGGATCGAGAAACACAATCTTTCCCTGCACTTTGACGCCGATCCGCTCGGTTTGTGCGTCACCGCGCGCGACGTAGTCGAGCAGTGCCTGGAGTTGAGCAGTCATCGCCGGATGATTTTTTGTCGCGAGGCGCTTCTTTGCTCGCTCCAACGTCTGACTGAATCGCAGCTGATCGACTGGTTTCAACAGATAATCGAGCGCGCCGACCTCGAACGCGTTCACCGCGTAGTCATCGAATGCCGTGACAAAAATCACCGGCGGCATTTTGTCCGTACCGACGGCCGCGATTACATCGAAGCCGTCGAGCTCAGGCATCTGCACGTCGAGGAAAACGAGATCGGGTTCGAGCTCGCGAATTGCCGCAACGGCTTGTGCGCCTGTCTCGCATTCTCCGAGAAGCGTAACGTCGCTTACTGCGGCGAGTAGTGCGCGCATGCGGCGGCGCGCGAGCGATTCGTCGTCGACGACGAGTACGCGGATCGGTTTCTCTTTTGCTGTTTCTTTTTGTGTCACGCAACTGCCTCTGGACCGGTGCCTTCTGGTGTCGGACTCGAGCGAAGTCGAAATGGAATCAGCAGTCTTACGGCGAAACCCCCGCCGTCCTTCGGCCCTGACTCGAACTGGTGCTCATCACCATAAAGATGAATGAGACGTGTCGCCGTGTTGGCAAGTCCAAGCCCGGTTCCTCGCGATCTCTCTCGAGAGCGGCGAGCGCTCGCGCCGACCCCGTCGTCGACAACCTGCATTGCGAGCATGTCGCCGGCGCGATGCGCCGACACCCAGATGCGCCCGGGCGTCGCGCGAGGACCGATCCCGTGTCGAATCGCATTTTCCAATAGCGGCTGAAGCAAAAGGCTTGGCACCATCGCTCGTCGCGCTTCGTCACTCACGTCGAAGTCGACATTGAGCTTGTCCTGGAATCGCACGCGCTGGATTCGAAGATACCGCTCGAGCAGCTCCAGCTCGCGCTCGAGCTGAACTTCGTGCTCCATCGATCCCGACAGAACGAGGCGAAGAAAATCACTCAGCTCCGACACCATTTTTTCCGCGGCTTCGCGGTCGCTTCCTATCAATGCGACCGCGCTGTTCAACGCGTTGAAAAGAAAATGGGGACTCAGTTGGAGCTTGAGGGTGTCGAGCTCGGCCTGCACGAGTCGCGTGGCGACGCGTTGGCGCGCCGCAGATTCGGTACTTGCCTCGATTACAAGATGCTCCACCCATGATGCCGCGTACGTTGCAATCACTCCTGCGATGGCGAGGAGCAGGATCTTCGCAGCCTCATCGAGGGGACTCACCTGCGCTTGAGTGATCGCAGCCATCGGATTCATGACGAACTCGATTCTGTGACTCGCAAAAAGCCACACGTCTACCGCCAGGTATTCAACTACTGCGAGGCCCGCAACGAATCCCGCGCGCTCGACAGACGATGCAAGCGGTCGGGCGGCGAGCACGACGAAATACATGAGGAAGATCGGCGAGCGAAGCGCGAGGACTCCCGATTCCGCGACCGCATAACCGCCGATGATCGCGGTTACTGCACTGACATCGATCGTCGCGTTCGCCACCGACAGCCAATCAGGAAGCATCGGTTGCTTGTACCAAAGCAGGTATTGCGCGAGCGTCCACGCAAGCGCGGGCGTGAGAACAATGACGTTCGTGCGATTGAGCTCAGCCGACAAACTCGGGGCGTACGCGAGCGCGGCGGCGATCAGAAGGCACAAAACGCCGGCGCGCAAACCGTTCAGAATTCTTTCCGCACGATCGCGTCTCAGCCGGAGGCTATCCGGCGGAGCGAACTGAGCTGGAGCGGAGTCAGTTTGTGTAGTCATTCGACGATTGCGCCGGACGTGATGCTGGACTCCGCGTAGGGTAGCGGCGCGAGTGTCCGGCCGCCACCCCGTAGCGAGATCAGTGATGGCCGCTGCTCCCACCCTCTCCTTCGTGATCATCGTCTCCGTGCCTGTCATCGTCCTCGAACGCCTCGAACGAATTGCGAATATTGTTGGCGACCAGGAAAGAATTCGATCCACCCACATTCGCCGTTGCAGGGTCGATGACCGACCCGTTCGCGGCGATGAACCACTTTGTCACATCGATGTTGACAGTGGCGTTCTTCGTCGAAGCATCGACAACGAGTGGCGGATTGAACTCGAACTCGAGCTTGGTGCTGAGAGGCGAGGTAAAGACGAACGGTGTTCCCTTGAACGTTCCTTCTACCCTGATGCTTTTTCCCGTCATGTCAGAGGAGGCGCCCAGCGCGGCGACATCTGCTGCAGATGCGGGATCCAGTCTCGCTTCGAGCTTCATGAACGTACCGACTGCAACGGGCACGGTGATAACTGTGTGCACCGCATCATCGACGGGGACGTTCACAAGAATCGGATCGCGCGCCATGTCTTCGCATTCATCGTCGGCCGACATGTGATCATCGTCGCCTTCCTGTTCGTCGTCGACGCAACCGGTCGAGCTGGGCGCCAGCTCGACTCGATCGAGGACCAGCTGGATTTTCTTGAGTACGAGCTCTCCGGCGGGACCGACGACAACGTCCTGACTGAATCCCGTCGAAGCCCTGAGTGATGCTGCGGATTTCGTCGTAATTGAGAGACTGATCTGGTGCGCTCCTGAACCTGTCGCGTCGGAGCATGCGGCGAGCACGATCGCAAGAGCTGCCGCGAACATCGGCATAGCTCGATGCCGTGTGTGTATTGGATACATCTGCATCTCCTCCATTTCCCCCGAAGTGTCGCTGCCGATGCGGCAGCGTTTTGCGAAGTTAGTGCTTGGTCCCGTGTCAACAGGTGGCTCAAACGGCGGGTGCAACCGCGTGTCCCGTCTGAGTAACCTGTCGCGCGGCAAAGTGTTCGTCGGGCACGATGTACATTTCCCGAATGCGTCTACTTCTGGTGGAGGATGACCCCGAGCTGGCGGCAATTTTGACCGCAGGATTTCGCGAGCAGGGAAGCGACGTCGTCCACGCTGCCAATTTCGCAGCAGGCCGCTCACTCGCTGCAACGGGCGACTATGACGTCGTGTTGCTCGACGTGATGCTTCCCGGCGGATCGGGCTTTGATCTTTGCCGCCGTCTCCGCGACGGGGGTATCGAGACGCCGATTCTCATGCTGACGGCAAAGGACGCGCTCGACGATCGCGTTACCGGTCTCGACGCCGGTGCCGACGACTATCTGGTGAAGCCGTTTGCGTTTCGGGAACTGCTCGCGCGCGTGCGGGCACTCAATCGAAGGGCGCCTTCGCTCGTGCCGAAGAAGGTTGCGATCGCCGATCTCGAGATCGACCTCTCAGGAAAACGCGCGACGCGCGGCGGGAAGGCCATCGATCTCACCGCCAAGGAATTCTCGCTGCTCGAGTTTCTCGCCACGCACAAAGACATCGTGGTCGATCGAGCGGCGATCAGCGCCCACGTGTGGGACGAGAATCACGATCCATTCACCAACGTCCTCGAGGTTCTCGTTGGACGACTTCGCAGGAAAATCGACGACGGCTTCGAGGCAAAACTGATTCACACGATGCGCGGCGCTGGGTACCGCTTCGGCCTCTGATGCGTCGCCACGGATGATGCGTCCGCCCGTCGAGCGACTGCGACTCCAGCTCACCGCCTGGTATGTCGTGACATTCTGCATCATCCTCGCTCTGCTCGGCGTCGGGCTTTTCGTGATTATCCGTGGACAGCTCGGTGCACAGCTGGACAGCTCTCTTCAGGGTGCGACGACTGACCTCGAGCGCGCCGCGCGGATTCGCGAGACAGAATCGGCCGCCGCAAAGGGGCAGGTAATGGATGCCGTCGATGAGCTGCACATTCCCGAGCGACAGCTCTACTTGCTCACCGCGACTGGCGATCCAGTAAAACCAGCTCGGGCGGACGAATGGATAAGGCGCGCGGCGCTGCGAGCTGCGAATACCGGAAGCACAGTTGAAGACCATGTGCTTCCAAACGACAAGACTCTTCGCTTGCGCGCAGATCGCTTCAAATTGTCGAGCGGCGCGCCGATGATTGCGGTAGCTGTTGCCGACAAGGTCGAGCTCGAGGACAGATATGCCGCCTTGATCGGAGTATTCGGTGCGACAGCTGTGGTGGCTCTGGTACTCGTCGCGCTTGGCGGATCGATTCTCGTTGGGAAATCGGCAAAGCCGGTCGAGCGAACGATGGAGCAGATGCGTCGCTTCATGGCCGACGCCGCGCATGAGCTTCGCACACCAATCACTGTGTTGCGCTCGCGCGCAGAGATTGCGCTTCAACAGCCTCGTGACGCCGACGCGTACGTCACTGCGCTACGCGGCGTCGAATCGGAATCGATCAGACTCGGAAGAATCGTCGACGATCTTCTAATGCTCGCTCGCGCGGATGCGGGCGATCGCGACATCGAGCGAAAGCAATTTCAGCTCGACGATCTCGCGCTCGACGCAGCCGCAGCCGCAGGAGCGCTTGCGCAGTCGAAAAAAGTAGGAGTAATCGTCGGTAATCTCGACAGCGCGACGATCGAAGGCGACAGCGAGCTCGTCCGGCGTCTCGCAATGATATTGCTCGACAACGCTATCAAGTTTACGCCGAGCGGCAGCGAGGTGAGGCTCAGCGTTTTCAAAACGGACGGCTTTGCAACGCTAGTCGTCGAAGACAGCGGCATGGGCATTCCGGCCGATCAGCTCCCGCATGTATTCGATCGTTTCTATCGCGGCGATCCAGCTCGGGTGCGAAGTGAAGGGGCGGGTCTCGGCTTGTCTATTGCACGTTGGATCGCCGACGCGCACCGCGCGCACATCAACGTCGAATCAGGTGAGCGTGAAGGCACACGCGTCGAGGTCAAATTCCCGAGCGCCGTTCTCAACAATCTCAACTATCTCAGCCATTTGTAATCTTCCTGACAGGTTGGCGGACTAGGATTCTCTGGGAATGAAGTCCGTCCGCTTCCTCCTCATATGCCTCGCAGCTCTGTCGAATGCCGGCGCACAGCAGGTCGTCACTCGCTCCGATGCCATCGCCGCCGCCTTGTCGCAAGGCGCACGACTCGGCGTTGCGCGCGCTGATACAGCAGCCGCGCGAGCGCAGCTCGCTACGGCGAGCGCGTTTCCAAATCCTCTTCTCGCCGCGAGCTACACCAAGTCGGTGCCACAGTATCACGTGACGCTCGAGCTGCCAATCGATTTTCCCGGCGTTCGCGGCACGCGGATTCAATCGGCGAGAGCATCGCTGCTCGCCGCCCAGTATCGTTTCCGATTCGAGCGCGCTGCGATAATCCTCGATGCAGATACGACATACACTCATGCTCAGGCAGCACTCGCACACGCGAGACTTTCTCGGCACAATGCGGCCGACGCTGACAGTCTACTGCGAATGGCCGTTGCTCGTCGCAACGCGGGAGATGCAAGCGAGCTTGACGTACAGCTCGCGTTGGTGAATGCGGGCCAGCAGGAGAATGTCGCAGTCGGTGATTCCGTCACCGCGCTACTTTCCCTCGATGAGCTGCGCACGGTTATGGGAATTGCGGCCAATGCAGGTCCGGTAGTAATTGCCGACTCATTGGCTGCACCGTCTCCCGATTCGGCGGTTGCATTTACCGGAAATACATTGCCCATAGCTGCGGCGGGAGCCGCGCTGACTGCTGCCGAGCTCGATGTTCGCCTGCAACGCCGAAGCGTTTTCGGATCGCCCAGCGTCCTCGCAGGTTTCGAGACACGCGATCCGACTGGAGGCGAGCCTGGCCTACTTCCTACGGTTGGGTTCTCGATTCCATTGCCACTTCTGAATCGCAACCGCGGGCCCATCGCTGCCGCTGAGGCGGGGCGCACGCGAGCCAGGGCCGAGCTCGATCTCGCGCGTTTGGAATCTTCTGCTCAAATCGCGCGCGCACAGCGAGAGCGCGGTGCTGCACTCGCGCGCGTGGCGCGTGATGAACGGCTCGTCTCGAGCGCGAACCGTGTTGCATCGATGTCGCTCACTGCGTACCGCGCCGGTGCGGCGTCACTGCCTAATGTGTTCGAGGCGCAACGCAATGCGCGCGAGGTACTCGCGCAGTACATCGATGACATTGCGGTTGCGCGAATTGCTGATTCGACCCTGCGAATTCTTACTCTCACCCCGGCGATGCCATGACGCGCGGCCCTTTGACGTGGTATCTGCCAGCAGCCAATCGCAATAAGCTGTCTGCTCGTCGGTGCGCAGTGATTTTCGTCGTTGCCTTGAGTGCATGCAAACGCAATGACGCATCACCCGACGAGGCTGCAAAGTCGGCGACCGCAGTTTCAGTGAAGACGACGATTGTTGTCGCGCAGCCGTTCTTCGAGACGCTCGGCGCCATAGGATCTGTCGAGCCGCGCGCGGGACACGTTGCACTTCTGAGCGCGCCGGCACCAACTCGCGTTGCGCAAGTCTTCGTTTCCGAGGGTCAGAATGTCTCCCGTGGTGCGACACTGGTTGCACTCGATCAAACACCATTTGCCACAACTGAGCGGAGCGTGTCGGCTGCGTTGACTGCCGCCGAGCGAAATTACGAGCGCGCTCGAACATTGAGTTCTGCGGGCATTCTTCCGCGCAAAGATCTCGACCAGGCGACCGCCGATCTCGCAAAGGCGAGAGCCGATCTGGTGACGGCGCGACGTGCGCTACAGCTAGCGACGCTGCGTTCGCCCATCAGCGGCGTTGTTACGAAGATGGCTGCGGTTCTCGGTGCCGCTGTCGACGCCAATCAACCGCTCGTCGAAATCGCGGATCCAACCGCGGTTGACATAGTGCTGAACGTTACGCCGACTCAGGCTCCGCGAGTGAGTCCGGGGAGCAAAGTGACACTGACGTCGGGCCAGAGCGCTGCGGGAGAAAAACTCGGCGTCGGCGCGGTCATCGACGTCGCGGGAACGGTCGACTCGGCTTCGCGAAGCGTTGAGATCAGGGCCAGAGCGCCCGCGACGGTGCGTCCACTTCGCATCGGTGAAACCATCTACGGTCAGATCACGCTCGCGACACGACCCAACGCGATCACTGTACCGGTTGCTGCGCTCGTTCCTGAGGGCGACGGGTTCAAGGTTTTTGTAGTTGACACAGCGAACGTTGTGCACGCTCGCACCGTGACCGTTGGGTCGCGCACCGAAACGATTGCCGAAATCACGATGGGCTTGAGCCGTGGCGAGCGAGTCGTGGCGTACGGCGCCTATGGTCTGGAGGACGGCGCCAGGATCGTGGCTGCCAAGCAATAGCATGCGTCACGGCCTATTCGACTTCCTCGCCGCACAGCGTCGCTTCCTGTACCTCGCCGTCACACTCCTCAGTGCGGCTGGAATCTGGGCCGCGCTGCACCTGCCGTCGGCGATTTACCCCGAGCTGACCTTTCCTCGCATTGTCGTCGTCGCCCAAGGCTCGGCGCTTGGCGCGCGGCAGGTCGTGTTCGCGATAACCCGCCCGATTGAGGAAGCTGTGAGTGTCGTGCCCGGAGTGACACGCGTCCGCTCACGCTCCATCCGCGGGGGAGCCGAGGTCAACATCACGTTTGCGTCTAACGCCGACATGATCTACGCGCTCCAGCAAACCCAGGCCCGCGTCAACCAGATTCGCTCGCAACTGCCGGCAGATCTCGATATCGAGGTAGAGCGCCTCACGCCGGCCCTCTTCCCGGTTTTGTCCTACAACCTGGAGGGTGGCGATCCCGCGACCCTCTACGACATAGCGCGCTATGAGATCAGGCCAGTGTTGTCGCGCGTGCCGGGCGTGGGACGCGTTGAAGTTCAGGGGAGCGACGTGCGGGAGATCGAGGTAATCGCTGATCCGGCGCGCCTTGCCGCCGCAGGACTGAGCTATGAGGAACTTGGCTCCGCGATCAGCCAGGCAACCAGCGTCGCCGCAGTCGGTCGCATGCCTCAGAACTACAAACAGTATCTGATCGTCACCGCCCAGGAGGCCAAGTCTCCTGAGGACATCGGCAACGTGATCGTCGCCCACGGTCTCCGGGTGCATGACGTAGCCATCGTCCGTGCCGGCACAATCGATCACGTTCAGATCGTCGCCGGCGATGGCAAGCCGGCCGCGCTCCTCAACATCACGCGTCAGGTGGGCGGTAACACCGTCGCAATCGCGGACAGCGTCGCGCGCATAGTGGCCACAATTGGTCCGACGCTTCCACCGGGCGTGCACCTCAAACCCGTCTACGATCAGGCGGCTCTCGTCCGCGACGCAGTGACCTCTGTCCGTGACGCAATGCTCATTGGGGCCGCGCTGGCAGTCATCGTTCTTCTGATTTTTCTCCGCCATGCCAGGATTACCGCCATCAGCGCATCGGCAATCCCGCTCACGATGGCGATCACCGTGTATCTCATGTCGGTGTTCGGCCAGACGTTCAACCTGATGACGTTCGGCGCGATGGCGATCGCGATCGGGCTCGTTATCGACAACGCGGTCGTTGTAACGGAAAACATCGTTCGACATCTGCATCTCAACCCGGACCGGACGGTCGCGGTGCCCAAGGCAGTGGCTGAAATCGTCTGGCCCGTGACGTCGTCCACGATTACCACGGTGGTCGTCTTCATTCCACTCCGGCTTCTCCAGGGAGTGCCGGGTCAATTCTTTGCCGCACTGTCATTGACTTTGACCATTGCTGTTTTGGTTTCGCTCGTGATCGCGCTGACAATCATTCCGTTGTTGAGCGCGCAGTACGTAACCGCCACCAATGCTGGCGTGGAAGACTCCGATCAATCCCTTGGACCGTCGGTGGGAAAACGCCACGGAGTGATGGACCGCCTCGCCCACGCCATCGATGCGCTCTCGACGCTTTACGAG
>JBGQKT010000035.1:0-20872 GCA_041499635.1 Gemmatimonadaceae bacterium | reverse complement strand
GGGAGCGCGCGCGAAACGATGACGCTCATGGAATAATTGAGGAACGATTCCCTGACTTCTTCGTGGATCAGTCTGGGAAGGATTCGCTCTCGGTTGTTGGGAGCGGTCATGGATTATTTGGAGGCGTTCAGGGCGGGCAAAGAAGTGTGATCAAGGCCCGATTTCACAGTCCTCAAATATAGCCCAAAAATCGCCCGAAATCAATGTGGAAATTAGCCGTTAACCCCTTGTGAAATCGATACTTACAAAGGGCCTTTCCTCAAAGCGGCCAGTCCGTACGCGAGACGCGATTTTACGGTTCCTTCAGCGACTTCGAGCGCTTCTGCAATCTCCACATGAGTAAGGCCCTCGAGGTAGTGCATTCGAAGCACGATCTGGCTTGCAGGTGAGAGCTCATCGAGGCGCGACGGGAGCTGCGCGATGAGATCAGCATCGAATGGTTCATCGGGTTCCTCGACGGCGAGCAAATTCAGATCGTCACCCCGCATCGCTTCGCTCCACCGTTTTTCCGAATGCGTGCGGTGGATGGCTTCGCGCGTTGCGATGCGATACGACCAGGCGCGCACCCAACGCGGATCGCGCAACGACGGCAACTTCCGCGCGATTTTCCATAATGTTTCCTGCAACGCATCCTTCGATGTGTCCGAGTCTCGGACGATCGTCAGGATGTGCTCGTAGAGCGGAAGCTGAAGCGCACTCAGTAATTGATCCAGCGCCTTTCTGTCGCCGGACTGTGCGCGCGCTACAAGTAGAACGTCTTCGGCTCGTGCAGTCAGCGCGTGCTCATGGATTCGAGAGCAATCAACACTCGTCCAACCGAGCGCGAAATGTGACCCGCGAGCGCGACCAATCCGCAGGCGATCACGGAATACGTGAGAATCGAAAGAATGAACACGAGGCGATGAAGTGGATTGCTCCAATCAGCTATGAAAACTGCCGCGGCGAGCAGGAGGCCTTCGGCGATCGCAGCAGCGATAATGGCTCCTTTCACGAGCCGATCGCCTCGCTCCATGCGATCCAGAACGCTTTGTCGAATGCTGTCGAGATCCTGTGCGGACATTGTCATGTTCTCCGTGAATCTCAGCGAAGGTGTGGCGAGATCAGCGCCCATCCGATCATCGCTGCTTCGACGATCGAGAAGATTATAAGGAAGCGGCGCATGCCCGGGGTTATCGATGTCGATCCAGTCATTGTTCAGTGGGTGAGAGTTCTAAATGGCTGTCCCTTATATGAGGGGGCGACTCTCCAAACCGTTCGGACGCCTTTTCAAACGCTACATTATGTGCCATGCCAACTGTCTACCGCTCCAGCCGCCTGACATCTGGAAATCGAATTTTCCCGTCGAGCATCACTATCGACGGCGATCAGATCACGTACCGAAAGAATCGTTGGTTCGGATCAACCGAAGAGGCGATTAACTGTTCTCACGTCGCGTCGCTTCGCAGCGCGCACGGAATGATCTGGTCGAAAATGACCATCGAGACTTCGGGCGGATCGCAGCCGATTGTCATCACTGGACTATCCCGTAACGCGGCTGAAGCAATCGAAGCTGTCGTTCGCAAAGCTCAGGGCGGAACGATCGGCCAGACGAAGTAGCTGCTTTAGTGCGTCGGGCCCTTGTAACCGGCCGCTTCTGCCTCGTCGTCCAGCTCGAGCTGTGCATGATCCCGATCGATCGCATCACGCTCGGCCTTATATCGTGAGTACCACTCGCGCGTAATCTCCGCGGCGAGATCGCGATTCCCTAATCCGAACGCCAACGCAATCGCGAGGGCAATCGCTCCAAACAAAATCGCGAATGCAGTCGTAACGATCTCGCTCGCGACACCGAGCTCCTGCAACGCCATGAATACCGCGAGTACGATGACGCCGCCCTTTCCAACTCGCGAAAGCGTCGGACCGCCGTGCAAACCGCCCGCCGACGCCATGATCAGCCCCCCGACAAATCCGCCGAGTACGATGCCGACGATGATGATGACAATCGCGGCGATGAGGCTCGGGATGTAGCTCACGAGCTCGGAGAAAACGTTCGCGAGCGATTGCAAACCAAGCGCGTTCGCCGCGACGAGCATCACCGTGAACATCACGAACCAGAAGACGAGACTCGCTGCGATGCGCGTTGGATTTACGTGAGAGCCCGCGCGCTCGACTGCGGCCATGACACCGCCGCGCTCGAGAAGCTGATTGAACTTGATCTTGCGAAGAACTCGTTCGGTGCCTCTCTCGAACAGACGCGCGAGAAGGTAGCCCGCGAAGAGGATGACCATCGCGCCAAACAGCGCGGGCACGTAACGGTAGAGTTGGGCGAAGCTCTCCTGCAGTCGGTCGGAGAAGCTTACTGCTGTGGTGTCCACGGATGACTCTCTAATGAAGTGCGTGAGGGACGCTTCAAAATAGCAGCGGCGACTGTCGTCGGCTAATTCCTTGTTCCCCGACGTACGTCGAAAATGGCGCTCCGGTGACAGCTTGGGCAGATAAGCCATTCGCGCCTGCGGGCGTAGCCTAGTCCGAACGATCCTCCGCCGATTGGGCGCTGGGTCATGGAGACGTTGCAGCGGGGACATTCGGCACCCGTGCTTGCCGAAAATTGCTCACGGATGAGCGCGAGCTCTTCGGTCGAATACTGAGCGGTTTCGGTCATGCGACGCGGACGACGATCTTGCCGAAATGTTGGCCGCTCGCGAGTCTCGCAAACGCATCTCGTCCATGTTCGAGATCATAAACGGAATCGATCACGGGACGAAGTCTGCCTGACGTGAATTCCTTGGTCACAGAGTCGAATTCTGCGTCGTTTCCCATCGTCGAGCCCATGATCGTCCATTGATTCCAGAAGAGACGTCGCAAATCAGTTTCGGCCATTGGACCCGACGTCGCACCGCATGTCACCAATCGACCGCGTTTTCCAAGTGCGACGAGTGACTGCTTCCAGGTATCGTGTCCGACGTTGTCGAGCACAACGCTCACACCTTTCTTCCCTGTTCGAGCGCGAATTTCTTTTCCGACGTCAGTCGTTCGATAATTCAGCGTTTCATTTGCGCCGAGCTCGCGTGCGCGCGCGAGTTTTTCGTCGCTGCTCGATGTGACCCACGATCTTGCGCCGATTTGTTTCACGATCGCGAGAGCAGCGAGTGCAACGCCGCCACCGATTCCCCAGATCAGGACTTCATCGTTCGGCTGAACCTTTGCGCGAGTGATGACCATGCGCCACGCAGTCAGTGCCGCGAGTGTGTACGCAGCCGCTTCTTCGTTCGAAATACTTTCCGGAATTCGTCGCACGTTTGTCGCTGGTACAACTACATACTCGGCGAGAGTTCCCGGGTGATGTTCACCCAGCAGACCGAAGTGAACGCAGAGTGATTGTTCGCCGGCTCGACAGTATTCGCACGTGCCGTCGCTGATTCCTCCATTGATGACGACCCTGTCGCCGATCATCAAATGGGTTTTTGCGTTTTCACCGATTGCATCGATGGTTCCGGTTCCATCGGCGCCCAGAATCCACGCTGGCTTGATTGTGACCCCGGGCAAACCGTCGAGCATGAAGAGATCGAGGTGATTCAGCGCGGCGGCACTTACTCGTACGCGAACCTGTCCCGCAGAAACTCCGGGAATTGGCAGATCCGTGCGGTACTCGAGGCCGTCGAGTCCGCCGTGCGACGAGATGGTGAGTGCTCGCAACGAAAACCTCGCGAGTTATATTGCCAGAGCCGCCGGAAGATACCGGGTTTGCACTCATTACGCTCTCACCTGAATGCTCCAAGTAAAGGTCCCACCGCTGGGTGAATCGATCGTCGAAGCGACGGTTTCGCGCTGGTCAAAGAAGGAAGGCGAGCCGGTTGCTGCGGGCGATACGCTCGCCGAGCTCGATACAGACAAAATCACGGTCGAGGTCCAGGCTCCTAGGGCCGGCGCGATTTCAAAAATCGCTGCGGCCGAAGGTACCGTGGTCAAAGTCGGCGATTTGCTCGCTGATTTTGATGAATCAGCTGTTGGCGCGGCTGTAGGTGCCACGACTTCTGTGCCTGCTCCTTCGGCTCCTGCTCCTTCGGCTCCTGCTCCTTCGGCTCCTGCTCCTTCGGCTCCTGCTCCTACGCCGCCTCCTGAACCGGCGAAGAGTGCACCAGCGCCTGCGCCCGCACCTGCACCGACTCCATCAGGAGACGGTGTGAAATCCTCGCCGGCCGCTCGACGCATTGCAGAGAATGCGGGGATCGATATCAGTACCGTGACTGGGACTGGACGCGGTGGCGTTGTGAGCAAGCCTGATGTGCTCGAACGAGTTGCGGCTCCGCCGGAGCGATCCGCCGCATCCGCTCCATCCGCTCCATCCGAGGGGGGTCGCGAGACCCGACAGAAGATGACGACGCGGCGAAAACGCATCGCCGAAAATCTTTTGCAGTCGCACCTTTCGACGGCGCATCTCACGACCTTCAACGAGATCGACATGTCAGCCGTGAATGCGCTGCGCGACAGAATGCGTGAGCGCATCGAGAAGGAACAGGGCGTGAAGCTGACGTTCATGCCGTTCTTCGTGAAAGCGGTGTGCATGGCGCTCGATGCATATCCCGTCATCAATGCTCAGATCGACGGCGATGAGATCATCTACAAGCACTACGTGAACATGGGAATCGCTGTCGCGGCCGATGCGGGACTCGTTGTTCCGAACATCAAGGACGCGCACGCAAAAGGGATCATTCAGATCGGACGTGAGATTTCCGAAGTTGCAAAGCGCGCGCGCGAGGGCAAGCTCACGATGGATGACCTCACCGGCGGTTCGTTCACGATTACGAACGGTGGCGTGTTCGGCTCGCTCGTCTCCACTCCGATCATCAACTATCCGCAGGTTGGAATACTTGGTCTTCACAAAACGCAGGATCGCCCCGTCGCAATCGATGGACGCGTCGAGATTCGCCCGATGATGTACGTCGCCCTGTCATACGATCACCGAATCGTTGAAGGGCAGCACGCGGTGCAGTTCCTCGTCAAAGTGAAAGAGCTGATCGAGGATCCGGCCGCGATGCTTATCTCCTAGGTCATCGTATGGCTGAACCAACATCGGCCGACGTCGTCATCATCGGCGGTGGCCCCGGCGGTTATGTCGCAGCGATTCGCGCCGCGCAGCTCGGATTTTCCACTGTCTGCGTCGAGATGGAAAAGACACTCGGTGGAACTTGCGTCAACGTCGGATGCATTCCGTCCAAAGCTTTGCTTTCCTCGACGGAGTATTACGAGTTCGCGCGATTGCATGCCGCCGAACACGGAATAAAAATCGAGGGCGCATCGGTCGATCTCGCGACGATGCTCAAGCGAAAGGACGAGGTCGTCGGGCAAAACACGAGAGGAATCGAGTACCTCTTTCGAAAGCACAAGATCACGTGGGCAAAGGGACGCGGAACGCTGCGACGGGGAAATGTCGTCGACGTCGTTGCCGATGATGGCACGCTCACGTCTTACGCCGCAAAGAACGTCATCATCGCGACCGGATCGGTTCCGATCGAGCTTCCATTTCTCAAGTTCGATGAAGAGCGTGTTCTATCGAATATCGGTGCTCTGAAAATTCCGGAGGTGCCGAGGCATCTGATTGTCATCGGCGGTGGAATTATCGGACTCGAGCTTGGATCAGTGTGGCGAAGGCTCGGTGCGAAGGTCACCGTGATCGAGCTCTTGCCAACGATTCTCGCAGGCAACGATGCCGACATCGTAAAGGAAGCCGACAAGGTTTTACGAAAGCAGGGAATGGAAATCCGAACCGCGACGAAAGTCACTGGCGGAAAACGTGATGGCAATCGCGTGACAATCGAGACAGAGAAAGACGGAAAGAGCGAATCACTCGACGCTGATTACGTCCTCGTCTCCGTTGGCAGAAAGCCAGTGCTCACTGGAATCGATGCACCAGCCCTCGGTTTGAGAGTCGGAAAACACGGCGAGATTTCAGTCGATGCTCAAATGCGAACGAGTGTTCCGAACGTCTATGCGATCGGCGATGCTGTCGGCGGAAAGCTTCTCGCGCACAAAGCGCAGGAAGAGGGTGTGATTGCTACAGAAGTAATCGCGGGTCAGAAAGTCCACATGGATTACAAGTCGATACCGTCCGTCGTGTACACCTGGCCGGAGATCGCCGCTGTTGGATTAGCCGAGCATGAGGTGAAGGAATCCGGACGCGAATACAAAGTGGGAAGATTTCCCTTTTCCGCAAACGCTCGCGCGCGGTCGATGGGCGAGCCGACGGGTTTCGTCAAATTCATCGCCGACGCGAAGACCGATGAGCTGCTCGGCTGCCATATGATCGGAGCGAACGTATCGGAGCTGATTCAGGAAGCGGTCCTCGCGTTCGAGTATCGCGGATCCTCGGAGGATATCGGGATCACCGTCCACGCCCACCCGACATTATCCGAGTCTGTAAAGGAAGCAGCCCTCGGCGTACTGGGCCGACCTATACATATATAGTATGGAGCAGAGCCAATGCTGCTGAAGCCAGTCTCACGTCGTGGTACGTTATCGCTGAGCGATGAAGCTGCTGCTCCGCCCGCTCAGCTGGCGAGCGGAGACAAGGTCGAAGCAAAATTTGAAAAAGTGGCGGAGAGACTTGGCGAGCTTCAGCAAGTGTTGTACGCGGACGGGCGCCACGCGTTGCTGATCGTTCTTCAAGGGAGGGATGCGGCGGGCAAGGACAGCGTGACCGCCACCGTGTTCGATGCCTGTAACGCACAGGGCGTCCGTGTCGATTCATTCAAGGCGCCCACAGCGATCGAGCTCGCCCACGATTACCTGTGGAGAATCCATAACGTCGTTCCTGAAAAGAGGATGATCGGAATCTTCAACCGGTCACACTACGAGGACGTTCTGGTCGTGCGCGTGCACAACCTCGTTCCCGAAGAGGTGTGGTCGAAGCGGTACGATCAAATCAATGAGTTCGAGAAGCTGTTGTCGGAGAATGGAGTCACGATTCTCAAGTTCTTCCTTCATATCTCGCGCGATGAGCAAGCCAAGCAGCTCAAGCAGCGCATCGAGGATCCGACAAAGAACTGGAAGTTCAACGCCGGCGATCTCGACGAGCGGAAATTGTGGGACAAGTACAACGCAGCGTACCGTGATGCTCTGCAGAAATGCAGCACGCCCTGGGCGCCATGGTACCTTGTGCCCGCTGACAAGAAAAAGGTAAGAAACTACCTGGTCGCGAAACGGATCGTTGCCGCTCTCGAGAGTCTCAAACTCGAGTATCCGAAGCAAAAAACCGACCTCCGGGAGTATCTGAAAGCGCTGGATAACGGATAGAGAGATGGACCGTTAACGCCGGGCCATGATGGGCGTCTACCAGTAAGAATCATGACACCGGTACACGTATGCGGATGAATCACCTCATTAGCGCTTCGATCCTGTGTGGCACGCTGGCTACTACGGCGGCTGCGCAGAAGGTTGCGCCTCGCCTCGATCACCGTGAGCTCGCAGCAGACCAGCAAGTAATTCAGGCATTGAATCGCCTGACGTTCGGACCTCGTCCCGGTGATGTTCAGAAAGTCCGGTCGATGGGCCTCGACAAGTGGATCGACCTCCAGCTTCATCCAGAAAAAATCGACGATACGCCGTTCGATCAGTTCGCGACGCGATACAACATTCTCAAGCAAGATCCGAATGATTTGCTGAAACAGTTCGCCGATGCGCAGCGCGAACGACGAATGGTCAAGCGCGATCAATCAGATACCGCGCGAATATCCGCCGACGATCGAAAGGCGATTCAGCAAATCGGTCTGGCCCGCCGGCAGTTCATGGGTCAGCTGCAATCGGAGCGAGTTGCTCGCGCAGTAGCGAGCAATCGTCAACTCGCAGAAGTGATGACCGATTTCTGGCTCAATCACTTCAACGTATATGCGGCGAAGGGACCGCCTGAAGCGTACTATCTCGTCCAATACGAGCGCGACGTCATTCGACCAAATGCACTCGGAAAATTCCGCGATCTACTCGAAGCAGTCGCGAAGAGTCCAGCGATGTTGTTCTATCTCGACAACGCGCGCAGCATGGCCGATAGCACACGCCCGCATTTGGCGAATCCAGGACGCGGTGCATTCGGGAATCCCGATGCGGTCACTCGCGCCGGAGTCATGGGAGGCCAAGGCGCGCTTCGAGGCCGCGGGCGCGGAGTGCTCGGCGGACTCGTCGGTGCAATCGGACGAAGCCAGGGTGCGCTCGATCCACAGCAACAGCAGCAGATGCAGCAGCGACTGAAACAGCTGCGCAACGGCGGACTCAACGAGAATTACGGGCGTGAGCTCATGGAGCTCCATACGCTCGGTGTTGACGGCGGCTACACTCAGCAGGACGTGATCAACGTCGCTCGAGCTTTGACTGGATGGACGATCCAGCCACCCGCAATGGGAGGCGGATTCATATTCCGCCCAGCAATGCATGACGCGGGCGAGAAAGTCGTACTGGGACACAAGCTCGCAGCGGGTCGTGGAATCGAAGATGGTGAAGACGTTCTCGACATCATCTCGCGAAGTCCCGCGACCGCACGATTCATCGCGACGAAGCTTGCGCGCCGATTCATATCGGACAATCCGCCGCAAAGCGTCGTGAACGATGCAGCGGCCGTTTTCCTCAAGACGAACGGTGACATTCGCGAAGTAGTGCGCTCGATTATCACGTCCAACGAATTTTTCTCGCAGCAGGCGTTCCGCAGCAAAGTGAAATCGCCGTTCGAGGTTGTCGTGAGTGCGATGCGCGCTCTCAACGCTCAGCCCGACAGCACACCGCGCACTGCGCTCGCAATCGCGTATCTCGGCGAGCCGCTATTCGGTCATCAGGCTCCCAATGGATATCCGGAAACTGGCGATGCATGGATGAACACCGGCGCGATTCTGAATCGCATCAACTTCGGCATGTCAGTGGCCGCAAACAGGATTCCTGGTGCGAACGTCGCAGCTCTTCCGGGCATCGACACACTGCGCACGGCGTCGCGTGCATCGCAGGTCGATGCCGTTGTTTCGGCTTTGCTTTCTGGCTCGGTTTCCCCAGACACTCGCACGGTACTAATGAAGGGCGAGAATCCCTTGGCAAGCAATGTTGCTGACAATCAGGCGCAGGCAGCTGCAATGGGAGATGCTGTAGCGACTGACAACCAGGACATGGGGCCGAACGCCGCGCGCAGAATCAACGCATTTCCAGGCAAGAACGGAGCACGTACGGGCCAACTCGCCGGTGGACTTGGTCCCGTTCCGCAACTTTCAGGCGTAGCACAGATCGTCGGCCTGGCACTCGGCTCGCCCGAGTTCCAGCGCCGGTAACGCACGAGGATATATATGCAGCGCAGAGTATTCGTTAAATCGGGCGGACTCGCACTAGTAACATTGGGGCTGAGTCCCAGCTTTCTCCGTCGTACCGCGTTCGGTATGGACCTCGCATCCGTACCGAAGGGCAAAACCCTGATCTGCCTCTTTCAGCGGGGTGCGGCGGACGCTTTGAATGTCGTCGTGCCTCACGGAGAGAAAGCCTACTACGATCTCCGGCCGAGCATCGCGATTCCGCGTCCTGTAGGACTCGGAAAGCCGCTCGGTGCTGCCGAGAGCGCGATCGACCTCGATGGCTTTTTCGGATTGCATCCGTCACTTGCACCGCTGAAGCCGCTATACGATCGCCGCATGCTCGCTCCGATTCATGCAGTCGGAAGTCCGAGTGCAACGCGCTCGCATTTCGACGCACAGGACTACATGGAAACGGGCACGCCCGATGTGAAAGGAACGACTGACGGCTGGCTCAATCGCTATCTAGCCGTACAGGGAACCTGTGCGGAATGCGCGAAGAATCCATTCCGCGCCGTTGCACTGACGCCGCAGACTCCGAGGATACTCGAGGGTTCATCGGAGACTGTCGCGATGAATAGTCTCGATGAATTCACAGTTCGCACAACTGGATCGCAGGCAGATCGTCTCGAAGCGCTTTATCGAACCGGTTCCGCAGACCTTGTTCACGGAACAGGAAGCGAGATGTTCGATGCAGTGAAGATGCTGCGCGCTGCGAATCCGCAGAAATACATGGCGCAGAATGGAGCTGACTATCCACGATCTCAGTTCGGTCAGCGATTGCTTCAGATCGCGCAGCTCATCAAGGCAAACGTCGGATTGGAAATCGCGTTCGCGGATGTCGGCGGATGGGACACGCATGTCAATCAAGGCGGAGCAACCGGTCAGCTCGCAGCGCGCCTCACTGATTTCTCTCAGTCGATCGCAGCGCTCGTTACCGACCTCGGCGACAAGATGGGCGATGTCGTGATTCTCACGATGTCCGAGTTCGGCCGCATGGCTCGCGAGAATGGAAACCGTGGAACTGATCATGGTCACGCCGGTGCGTTATTCGTGATCGGCGGCGACGTAAAGGGTGGGAAGGTTTACGGAAAGTGGCCTGGTCTCGAGCAGGAGCAACTTTACGAGGGAAGAGACCTCGCACTCACCACAGACTTCCGCTCGGTGTTCTCCGAGATAACGGCTCGCCATATGGGAGCAAGTAAAACCGAGAAAATTTTCCCCGGCTTCGCCTCCGATCGACAGACCTGGCTCGGAATCGTCTGAAGTATTTGAGTTGATTGGCTCGGTATTGTTAGCGGCGGAACAGAACACCACCCAATAAGGCACTAGGCAATAGAACGATTGCCTTGCTGACCTACCGCAATTGCAGTGGAGTGACTGGACCTTTCACGAAGTCAGTCGCGCTAGTTCGGGTGTCCTGAAGTATGGAACGGCCATCGACGGTTGTTCCGATAACTTTTCGCGATGGTGAGTAGAGAAAGTCAGTCCGATCATCCTGTCCCTGAAAGAATCCCAGACGTCTGTCAAATTTCTTGTTGATCATCTCCGGACATATAGCAAAATCGCTCTGTGCGAAAGTTGTGGAGAATGCATCAAGAATGCTGGTCGCAGGGTATTGCGACCACTGACGGCTATTTCCTGCCCTCGGATCTCCTCGCTTCGGTAGAGCGTCGAAGTCGACCGGCAACGCAAGAAATATTGTATAGCCACTGGCTAGTGGTGGCATACCATGGTCGTTCAAACTGTCATAGCTCTTGTCGATCATGTTCGGGACTGTCGGATTGTCGATATCAGCTGGCCCGACAAACTCGAAGTTCGCTCCACGCAGGTCCGGCATTCCTGAATAGTATGGGCGATGGTCGATCGCGTCCTGCGCGACCGTCACTAGGCCTCCCGGTTTTAGCGGGTAATCATGCCCCGCGCCAGGGAAAATCTGGTGATACAAGGACCATACTCCGGTTGGATCATTCCTCATCGCCTCAGAGGACTCACACGGCAATGCGGTCCCATCGCGAAAAATATTGAACGCGAATCCTATTGAAATTCCGTCGAGGTAGATCGTCGTGTCAGAGTTGTTATACAACTCGAAGTAACCACCGTTTTGGTACGGCAGCCCTCCATCGTACCCAACTCGCCACGATGATTCGTTTATTACGAGTGACCTTCTCCTGCTAGCTGGCACGGACACAGGACCGGCAAGCGTTCCCGACGAATTGTCGATCGTGTCAGCCCCGACGAAAGCGACGATGCCGCTCGTGCCAGGTATCGTTGATATCTCGGCGTTCGAAAGCAATCGTCGCACTTCGGCGAGATATTTCCCCGCCTTGAGTTTTCCTAAGTCAGCAGTTCCATTTTTGGTCGTTGTAAATATCTGGGTTGCAGCAGAAGAGTCCGCCGGAGTGATTCTTACTTCTGCCGTTGGGATTACAGACCCCCAACCTAGTTGCTGAGCTGCCGCGAGATCTTCAGGATCAACCTGCGCGGTTAAGACGAAATCTGTACTAGGCGGTGGTGGCGGCTCGACAATTGTGCGCTCTCCACCCGCGCATCCGAAACCAGTGAGCAACGCCAAAGCGATGAGCGCCGGTGGAATTCGAACGCTCGCCACCGATGGTATTCTGGTTGGGTGTGCACCGTCACTCGTTGACGCCATCTGCTCTCCCCAACCAGAATGTGCCACTGATTTCGTGCTAAAACTTGCGTTCGCTCGCGCTTGGTTCAGAACTCGCAAAAGCAACAACCTTGGACACAATTACCTTGGATGCCACCATACGTGTTCTGACAGAGATCGTCACACGCCTGTTGGCTTGAGCAAGCACCCAGTTCGTCCGGCGGATGGAACAAACAGCCGAACGCTGTGTCTGCTGCAAACGCTTTGCGCGCGCCAAAGCTTATTCCAGTGATCAACACTAGTGTGATGACCGCGCGAAACGTCCTTCCTGATCTTTGCCGCATAGTATCTCCTTTAGCGGAAAGATGAAATGGAGCAACGGCCTCTCCGTCGCTCCCGCCGCAAACGTGGCGGCGATAACATGGCAGTCTGCTCTCTAACACTAAAACGCGCCGCTTCGTTCGCCTGCTACTGACGTAACAGGTGGAGTTCTCGGTCGAGGTTCTGGCATCGCGACGGCAGCAAGTACCGAATCCACGCCGGACACGACGTTTATGAATCCAATGCGCGAATACAAAACGCGCCCCGAGTGGCTGAGTACCAGCGTTTGAGGAACAGTAAGCGCACGCGAGAGCCTGACCAGTTTTGGTTCAGGAAAAACAATAATTGGAAATCCAGGTACTCTTGACCTAGCAAATTGTGTCGCAACGCCTTGAGAATCGGTGGTCAGACCATAAACGCGAACATGTGGGTGGTGCGTCGAGTCCAAAGCAGCTGCTATCGCTTTCCAAGTCGGGATTGTTTTGCGGCAGTACGGACACTCGGCAGTCAGAATGAAGATCACCTGCCTGTCTTCGACACTTCCTGTTTGCCCTAACAAGACTGGCGCACCCGCAACAGTTCTCGCCGTGAATGTCGGGAAATATTCGCCTCGCCGCAGATGCATGTCGTTCCTGCGGTGTTGTGTAATCTGATCGCTAAGTGTGTCGTACTTTCGGGTGACGGTTACGAGAAGGGCGGTCGCAACCATTGCCAGTGCCCACGGCACGAACTTGAACAGATAACTTACTGTCATCCGAACGATCCCTCCTCTTCGAGGTCTCATCGATCGGCGTGGCTGAACACCTTTTCGTGTAGGAAAGGTGCGCAGGGGCGTCGTCAGATTTTACCGGTAACTTGCCGGCGATTTGCAGACTACCGCGCGTGCTCCATTAGCGCAACGGTTTTTTTCCTACGTTTCATTAACGATTTCTTCGCTGCTGCATGATGGATGAGGGGACCTGGGTAAATACCCTTAGAAATTCGGCAAGCGTTCGACAGAATCCTCAAATCTTGGTGCTACGAAGAAAAGGATCTTGTTTTGAGGCCGCATCGACAAAACGCGCGCACGGACCCTACCTTAAGAAGTGACTGCTCACGGAAACCCTGCCAGCTTTCGTTTTAGTCAATGCGCCCTTATAGGTGCGACTCTTCTCGCGATGTTTGTTATTGCCGGTCGTGCGATCGCTCAGGACGTAAGTGGCCCGGTCATCACCGGGCGTGTCACAGACGCTTCGTCGAAGCAACCACTTCCAGGTGTAACCGTCACACTCGAAGGAACTCGCAGCGCAACAATCACGGATAGTGCGGGCGACTTTCGTCTTGCGAGAATCCGGCCTGGCCAGCAGGTCCTGCGCGCGCAACGAATCGGATACGCACCATCACGAATTGACATCGTCGTTCCAACCCATGGCTCGCTCACGCACAACATCGTGATGGCGCGTCACGCACTCGAGCTGAAAGGCATCGAGGTCACCGCCGATCCTACGAGTCGCGCACGCGGCGAGCTCGGAACGGCAAGTGTCATCGAGCAGGAAGCAATAAAAAATCAAAGCGCAGCGAGCCTCGCTGGAGTTCTCGAGCTTCTTCCAGGAGTTCCATTACAGGCGCCTGGCCTCGACAACGTGCAGCAGATTCCGTTACGCTCGGTGCCAATTTCCAGCGGTGATCCGAACTCCACCAATCGTTCAGCGGAAGATCTCGCAGCATTTGGAACGCTCATCATTCTCGACGGCGTTCCTCTTTCCAACAACGCAAATCTTCAGAGCCTGGGCTCACGATCTGACCTGAGCTTCAGCACCTCTGCGGGTGGCGGCATCGATCTCCGCAGAATTCCTGCGACGACTCTCGAGCGTGTCGAGGTCATTCGCGGTGTTCCCTCTGCGAAGTACGGTGACCTCACACAAGGCGCTATCATCGTCGATACACGCGCAGGTGTGGTCGATCCGGCTGTCACACTGCGTTTCGATGCTCGCACTACCGAGACAAGCATTGTGGGTGGAATGAAGATGGGCCGACAGCAAACAGGAACCATCACTACCGACTACGCGCGGACGCGTCTCCCCGGGGCGGGAACGCGCAGCGACGAAACAACGCGGTTGTCGGCGCAGCTCGCTCACCGTGCTGTCTTCGGTGTGACGGACGAAGCCGCGATCACATCGAATGATCTTGCTTCCCGTGCGCGACTAATATTCGATACGCGCGCGGAAGCCTATCGACTTCTCGACAATAGGCCCGAGCAGGAAACACTACCCGGCACAGAATCGCGCTCGCGCGACGTGGGTGCTCGCATCTCGGAGCGTATCCGGCTCAGGATGGGATATGAATCGCATCTCGAAATTACGAGTGCCTTCGAGCGGACCCAGCAACAATCGTTTGCGCGAAATAATCAACTCCGGGGCGCGACACCTGTCACGAATCTCACAACGCCCGGCCAGGCTATCGGCCGTTACCTCGGCGGCTTGTACAATGCGCGAGTCGATGTTGATGGAGATCCGATGCTCATCTACACGCGAGCCGAGGTCTCGACTAGTCGTGAAGCGTTGGGAATCTCACACGATCTACGATTCGGCACGGAGCTCAGACGCGAATCGAACAACGGCAAGGGTTATCAGTTCGACATCGAGTTTCCATCAGGCTCGACGTTCAACGGAGTACGCGGGTTCGACCGCCCGCGCAGTTTTTCGGCGGTACCGCCGGTGCCGACGAGCGCGTTTTACATAGACGACAAAATGTCGCGCGCGCTACCCAGCGGAATGCTTTTGAACGTTCAAGCGGGACTGCGCGCCGATGTGATGCATCGTGGCACCACGTGGTTCTCCGGCGCGCGCGACGCTGTTCTTCAGCCAAGGCTCAACGTGGAGCTCGCGCCGAAGCCGTGGCTCAGCATCAGAGGTGGCGTGGGAACTCTGGCTAAGAGTCCAGCGCTCGCTGATTTGTTTCCTGCGCCAGAATACTTCGACGTCATCAACGTGAATTTTTTTGCTAACGATCCGGCGGAACGCCTCGCTGTTCTCACCACATCGGTTTTCGATCCGACGAACCCTGATCTGAAGTATTCCATCTCAAAAAAGGCTGAAGCGGGAATCGAGATGCGACTCGGTTCGAGTGGCGCGACGCTCGGGCTTGTTGGATTCAACGACAAGATCGAGAAGGGCGTTGGAGATCGCCCCGAAGCGACTTTCATTCTGCGCGAGCATTTTGCTCTCACGAATACAGTGCCGGGAACGGGAAAGCCGCCCGTGCTCGTATTACCTCCAATCTCTGCCGACTCGGTACCGATACTGATTGACCGTCCGGCAAACAACGTGACGGAGAGCAGCAAGGGATTCGAGTTGACTGCGACACTTCCCGAGATTCCGAGTCTCAAGACCCGCCTGTCATTTCAAAGTGCATTGGTTAAGAGCACCTTGCAGAAAGACGGAATCGAATTCGCCAGAACATTTCCGGATTTTCAGATCAGCGAAAATCAGAAGCGATCGCCGTACTACAATGGAATCGAGCGCACCGGCGAGCGATGGCTGCTTACGACGCGGATCATTCATCATCAGCCCGCTGTTGGACTTGTTCTTACCGGCACAATACAGCACACACTGCGCAACATCCTCGACAATATTGGGGGGACGGATACTCTCGCATTCGCCGGCTACATCACGCGCGGCGGATCGCTTGTGCCTGTTGCTCCGGCAGACAGAGGTCGTCCCGAATACGCGGATGTAAGAATTCCGCGCCGTGGTATTTTGAGCGAGCCGCAAAGGTCTGCGCCTGACTGGATCTTCAGCTTCCAGGTTGCGAAGACTTTACCGCTCGATGGCCGCCTGTCGTTCTACGCGTTCAATGCGTTCGATCGGATTGGCCATTTCGGCGGCTTGGCGACTGCACCGAACTTCTATGCTTCCACGCGATTCGGCCTCGAGATAACGATGCCCCTTGAGGCACTTTTCGCGTGGCGATAAATCGAGCGATCGCGGGTCTTCTGATCATCGCTCCCGTTGCGCTTGTGTCGGTGTCATCGCGGAGTGCGGCACAGTCGATGGGAATAGTTTCCGGACGCGATCTTCCTGACTGGCTCGAAACATGGAGTCCACTTTTTCCGCAGGGAGATCTTCAGCGAAAGCTGCCAAGTGCATCAGTTGCAATGCCGCTACTGCTGTTGCCCGTCGCGAAGGTCGGACTTTTCTGGAATGGCGGGAATCCCGCTGCGTTACCTCTCGAAGCGAATGATCAATGGAGTGAGATCGCTGCGGCGCGGTCAGCTGTGGATGGTGCGTATCGTCGTCCGCTCGATCCGGCGAGGTCGACGACGACGCAATTCAATGCTATGGGTTGGCAAACCGTGCCGCGGGGAGCCGTGATGGGAAAAGCGATCTTCGATCGGAACACGACGAATCCCAGCTCTGTGAGCGAAGTGAACGAGCCTTATGGATCGAGTCCATTCGTCGTGACTGACACAAGCACTGCTGCATTGCTGCAAACGAGAGCCAGTCTCGAAGGCGCAGGCGGTTGGCGTGTGGGCGACTGGGGACTCGGCCTATCGCTTGGGTACGATACACGCAACACTGCGACTGAATCGTCGCCGTTTTCACGTCGAAATCGAGCTGTGACTTCCGCGGGGACGATGGGAGCTGTACGAACATTCAATGATGATCGCTTTCAGATTGGCCTGCGGGGAACATGGAGTACAGGGCGCGAGTCTGTCAGCCTGTTGGAGCTTGCGCAGGAGGGTTTTCTATATTTGCTCGAGGGCTATCGCGAAATTCGCGGTCAGGATTTTCAGCTTAGTTATCAACGAATGATGACAGAGGAGATGCGCTCTGCTGGTCTGAGTGTCGGTGGGACGGCTGCTGCTATCAGATGGGTGGCGTTCGCAGACGGTGCGCATTTTCGGCAGCGTCTCACCAGTCAGCAGGCGGATAATCCGCCAACTGATTTATGGGCGACGACGGGTGGAAGCAGCGGAGCCGCTGCGCAGATTCCATTGTTCAGTAATCGAGTCATGCTGACAATGAATGGGCGGGTCGCATTTCTGAATGGTCATGCGGCGCAGGTGCTACCATCACGCACCGGGTTCGATGCGCACGAGCGAGTAGGAGATATTCACGGAGAGTTTCGCCTCGCACCGACTTCGAACGGATGGACCGGAGTCGCGAGTGCGTCGCTCCAAGTTGAACATCGTGAGCGCAATGATTCGATCGCGAATGCAATCACTATCGTCGACGGAACTACTCCGGGCGTTGCCGTTGAAGTTGGACGACTATTCGCAGAGCGCGTGTTGATCCTCGGTGGGTATGCGATTGCTGGATACGTTGGAAGCGGGACAATTCCATCCGCATCTTCGCGAGGACCATTGTACAGAAGAGTATTTGCACCAGAGCTCGACATCGAGACGACTGCTGCGCGAACGCAGGCAATGTCACTTGCTGCACGTTGGCAACCGCGAACTGCGACCGCGTTGTGGTTGGCTGCGAGATACGAGCGGCTTTCCGGCAACAGCGATCTAGCTACGCTGGCTCCGGATGGCAGTCGCGAAGCAACGATGTTCTGGTTGGGCGTAACACTTACCCAGTAGGCGGCTTGGGAATCTTTTAGGAACAGCGAAACTCATCGTGAGTCTAAAGCATTTTAGTTGATTGGTTCGGTGGTATTTGGAGCAGGAGCAATTGTACGAGGCCGGGATCTCGCGCTCACGACAGATTTCCGCTCAGTGTTCTCTGAGATCACAGCGCGTCATATGGGCGCGAATCAAACCGAGAAAATCTTCCCGGGCTACAGCTCAGATCAAAGAAGCTGGCTCGGCATCGTCTAGCGTCGGTCTTAGCCACAGAAACACAGAAGGCACTGAATACCTCTGTGTTTTCTGTGTTTCTGTGGCTAACTCAGAATTTGAAGATTTTCCCCAAGGCTTTACCGATTTTTTTGCCGAGGCGGTCAACGTTGTGTCCGATGTCCTGCGGCCAGCTGGTTTGATCCGGCCAATTCGCAGGATATGATTCTTCGGGTGCCCCATGCTCGATGCACAGTGTCGTCGGAACTGTGCCGGGCTTGAAGAATTCCGTCTTTCTCGCTGGGCACCAATCGTTCGCAAGCCAACCAGTCGTCGGATCTATTACGGCAGGCACCATTCCCGGCGGCGGCTGCCAGGCATTCTCGGGCACCGGCTCGGTCCATCCCTGATTGTAGAAATCCGCCCACGCAGGCGCGGCAAGCCGTCCACCTGATGCGTCATACGCGATCATATGTCGCTCGTCGTAACCGAACCAGAATGCGGCGACGAGATTGGGCGTGTAGCCAACGAACCACACATCCGATCCATCATTCGTCGTTCCGGTTTTGCCAGCGATCATTCCGCTGGCACCATAGTCGCGAATCGGCCGACCTGTGCCGTAGTCGACGACCGCGCGCAACATGGATGTCAGTTGATACGCGTCGCGCGGATCCATCACCAGAATCGGCGCCTGAATCTCACTCGTCCACAATGTTTCGCCATCACGCGTTTCAATTCGTTTCACGAGCCGAGGTGTGACGCGATAACCACCGTTCGCAAACGGTGCGTACGCGCGCACCAGCTCCATCGGCGTGACGTCGATCGCTCCCAACGCAATCGCCGGATAGTTCGGAATGTTGCTGTCGATTCCATTCCTGTGTGCAGTCTCGATGATGCGCGGAATTCCGACGAGCTGGCTGACGCGCACCGTTGCAGCATTCGCCGAGCGCATCAGCGCCTTTCGGAACGTGATGAGTCCCGCATAGTCATCGTTGTAATTCGCGGGCGTCCACACGTTGTTGCCCTGAATAACTTCGACGGGATCGTCGCGAACTTCCGACGCGGGAGTGTAACCCGCTTGCAATGCGGTCGCATACACGAACGGCTTGAATGCCGAGCCTGGTTGGCGATGCGCGGAGAGAGCGCGGTTGTAATTTCCGCGCTCGAAACGCCGTCCACCGACTAGCGCGCGCACTTCGCCATTACGCGGGTCGATCGCGACCATCGCGCCTTGAACTGCGTGCTGCTGACCTTTCCACCATCCACTTGATTCTCTTTGAATCGCTGCAGCGTGTCGGCGCACCGATCGATCCGCGGCGATTTGCGCGCGCACATCGAGAGTCGTGTATACAGTCACATCCGCAACGTCTTCGTCACCCTCGCGCAGAACTGAATCGACCTGTGCGCGAACTGCATCGAGCGCATACGAATCGTCGGAGTCGTCGGGATGCCATTCGTTCTTCGCAATACGAAGGGGTGTTGCGGCGAGGGGGGGATATCGGCTCGCCGAGATGTAGCCTTCCTGCACCATCAATCCGAGAACGAGATTCCTGCGCGCGAGAGCTCGCGCGGGATTGCGACGAGGCGTGTAAGCTGATGGCGCTTTGGGCAGCGCCGCGAGCATTGCTGCCTCGGTGACGTTGAGCTTGCTTGCACTTTTTCCGAAGAGATCACGACTCGCAGCTTCAATACCGAATACGCCGTTACCGAGGTAAATGGCGTTGAGATAGAGCTGGAGTATCTGATCTTTCGTGAGCGAGTGCTCCATCAGCTTTGCAACTCGCATCTCGATCAGTTTTTTTGGCAGCGAGCGATTCTTGTATTGACTGACTACGAAGCTGTTGCGCGCAGCTTGCATCGTGATTGTGCTGAATCCCTCGCGCACGCCAAAGGACTTCACGTTGCGAAGTGTCGCGCGAACGAATCCACGCCAGTCGACTCCGCCATGTTTGTAGAATCTTCGGTCTTCCGCGGCGACAAACGCCTGCCTGACGTGAACCGGAACCTGCGAGATTGGTATATTCACGCGACGGACAATCGCGAGTCGTCCCATGAGACGCCCATTTCGATCGAAGATTCGACCGCCCTCATCGGGATGATAGGCCTGAATCTCGCGTGGACTGGGACAGCCCTGGAAACCGCAGGTGCCCAGCCACACATCGAGGGCGAATACTCCGACGATCGCGACTACAAGCGAAACCTTTAGAATCGGCTGACGCCGATTCCAGATCTGCTTCTTCCAGTTTTCTAACTTCGACCTGTCAATCTTCCACATGCATCGTCAATCAGTGTTTACCAGCGCAACTCCCGTCGTGCTTCTCTCCTTCATCGTTCTCGCGTGCGGCAGCAAAAGCGGAGTAAAATCCCCTTCGGATTCCGCAAGTGTGGCGGCCTCCGCAGGGGCGTCCGGTACTGATACACCGAAAGTCTCTGGCAATTCCCCGTCCGTCTCCTCCCAGTCGGCGACTCCGACCGCCGCGCCCAAACTTACCGCCGCCGACGCCGCACGAACGCCGAACGAGCTCGGCAGGATACCGGTTGCCGAGTATCACCTGATCTCCGACCACGACGCGCTGTATTCCCGCGAGCGAAATCATTTTCGTAAGGACCTTGAAGACATCTACGCACGCGGCTACCGGCCGGTGACGATTTCGCAGATTCTGGACCGAAAGATCGATCTGCCAAAGGGTCTGTCACCGATTGCGTTCGTCTTCGACGACGCGTCGCCCAGTCAATTCAGTTATATCGAGCGCAACGGAAAACTCGAGATCGACCCTCAGAGCGGTCTCGGAATCTGGATGGATTTCAGAAAAACCCATCCTGACTGGTCGAATGCAGCCGTGTTTTGCATGCTGCCTGGCGGTGCCGCTGGACATGCATTCT
>JBGQKT010000034.1:0-21250 GCA_041499635.1 Gemmatimonadaceae bacterium | reverse complement strand
TTTGCCCGCCCTGAACGCCTCCAAATAATCCATGACCGCTCCCAACAACCGAGAGCGAATCCTTCCCAGACTGATCCACGAAGAAGTCAGGGAATCGTTCCTCAATTATTCCATGAGCGTCATCGTTTCGCGCGCGCTCCCTGACGTGCGAGACGGACTCAAGCCGGTTCACCGGCGCGTGCTCTACTCGATGAACGAGCTCGGCCTCGTTCCCGGCCGACCATACAAAAAGTCCGCAACGGTCGTGGGCGATGTGCTCGGCAAATACCATCCGCACGGCGACTCGTCGGTCTACGACGCAATCGTGCGAATGGTCCAGGACTTTTCGCTGCGATATCCGCTTGTCGACGGTCAGGGAAATTTTGGAAGCGTAGATGGTGATTCCGCAGCCGCGTATCGATACACGGAAGCGCGACTCACTCGCATCGCGATGGAAATGCTCGCGGACATCGACAAGAACACCGTCGACTTCGCGCCAAACTTCGACGACAGGCTTCAGGAGCCGACTGTTCTTCCGTCGGCAGTTCCAAATCTTCTGATCAATGGCTCGTCAGGAATCGCTGTTGGAATGGCTACGAACATTCCGCCGCACAACATCAGCGAAGTAATCAACGCCACGATTGCGATTATCGACAATCCTGAGATCGAGTCGACGGTGCTCAGAAAAATCATCAAGGGCCCTGACTTCCCGACCGGTGGATACATCTACGGCCGAGCTGGAATCAAGGATTATCAGGAGACTGGACGCGGGCGCATCGTGATGCGCGCACGCGCCGTGATCGAGGAAAAGGAATCGTCGAACAAAGCGCAGATCGTCGTCAACGAGCTGCCATATCAAGTCAACAAGTCGAAGCTCGTGAGCGACATCGCCGAGCTCGTGCGCGACAAAAAGTTGGAAGGCATTTCGGATTTGCGTGATGAATCCGACAAAGATGGAATGCGAATCGTCATCGAGCTAAAGCGCGACGCGATTCCGCGAGTCGTATTGAACGGTCTCTACAAGCACACGACGATGCAGTCCACATTCGGCGTGATCATGCTGGCACTCGTTCCGGATTCGCACACAAAACGACTCGTCCCCAAGGTGATGCCGCTCAAGGAAGTGCTCGTGCATTACGTCGAGCATCGTCACACCGTCATCGTTCGACGCACGGAATTCGAGCTGGCGAAAGCACTCGAGCGCGAGCACATCCTCGAGGGACTCAAGATCGCCGTCGATAACATCGACGCGGTCATCAAGCTCATTCGCGCGGCTGCGGACACCCCTACGGCAAGCACTCAGCTTCAGAAAAAGTTCAAGCTGACTGAAAAGCAGGCCGAGGCGATCCTCAACATGCGTCTCGCGAAGCTCACGGGACTCGAGATCGACAAGCTCGAGGCCGAGCTCAAGGAAGTCCGCGGGCTCGTGAAAGAATTCAAGTCGATTCTTGCATCGCGTCCGCGCCGCATGACGATCATGCGCGAAGAGCTCGAGGAAGCAGCGAAGAAATACGGCGACGAGCGCAGGTCGGAGATCACGAGTGATGAAGGCGAGTTCACTATCGAAGATCTCATCGCCGAAGAAGACATGGTTATCACCATTTCTCATTCGGGATACATCAAACGCACTTCGGTCTCGACTTATCGCAAGCAGCGACGCGGCGGACGCGGACTAAGTGGACAGGGTCTCAAGGATGAGGATTTCATCGAGCGATTGTTCATCGGCTCGACACACGACTACATCCTCTGCTTCACGGACGACGGTCGCTGCTTCTGGCTCAAGGTGCACGAGATTCCGCAGGCGGGACGCGCGGCGAAAGGAAAGCCGATCGTCAACCTGATCAACGTGAATCCCGACACCCGCGTCGAATCGTTGGTGCCTGTGCGTGAGTTCAGCGACACTCAGTTCCTGCTTTTCTGCACTCGGAATGGAACCGTCAAGAAAAGTGCGCTGTCGCAATACTCGAATGTCCGCGCCACCGGCATCAAGGCGATCAAGATCGAGCGGGGCGATGCGCTCATCGATGTTCAGGTCACAAGTGGAACGAACGACATCGTGCTCGCGACGAAGCATGGACTTTCCGTGCGATTCCACGAGCAGGACGTTCGCGAGATGGGACGCGACACGACGGGAGTGAAGGGAATCGAGCTCAGAGAGGGCGATTCACTCGTCGGAATGGTCGTCATCAAGCGCGACGCGACGATTCTCGTCGTCACCGAGAAGGGACTCGGAAAGTGTTCGCACATCGACGATTACCGCGTGCAACGGCGGGGCGGGAAGGGCATCATCACCGTCAATCGCACCGAGCGGACAGGTGATGTGGTGGGAGTCATGGAAGTCCTCCCCGAAGACGAGATCATGCTCATCACCAGGAACGGCGTAATCATCCGTTCATCGGTTGCCCAGATCCGGGTAACCGGACGTATCGCGCAGGGGGTCAGACTCGTCCATCTGGATGAGGGAGACGTGCTGACTGCGGTTGCCCGCGTGATTCCGGAAGACGACACGGAATCAAACGGCGATGACTCGGCTGCTCCTGACGGAGAAGTGGAGGTCACCGCAGAGGAAGAATAATCCACCATCGAGGCCGCCCGCTTGGAAAAAGAAGTCCTCAACGAGCTTCAATCCCTGAGAGCGGCCCTCCGTAACGCGGAAGCCGAGCTTCAGCGCGTACGCGATGAGGGCGAATCCCGGCGGCATCTAGTGGATATTCTCCACGAAGTGATGGGTGATCGTCCGACAGATGAAATCTTCCATTTTCTCGCGCGCCGTTTGGCGCGCGCGCTGCGTCTGTCCCATGCGTCCGTGATTCGTGCGAAGGTCGGCGAAAAAACCGGCGTCGTCGTCACGGCTTTCGAGCAACCGTATCTCCACGATCTCGAGATCGATCTCGAGCGCTACCCTGAAGTTGTCGCTGCCTTCGACGGACAGATTCCGGTTCTCATTCCGGATCTCGCGATCTCTCCGCTTTACTCTGCGGTACGCGAAGGATGGGCGCGCGACGGTACGCAGGTGATGGTGCGCTCTGTCATGGCGCTGCCATTTCCAATCGACGCCGATGCAATGGGCGTCTTTCTTCTCCGAAGAACTGCTCAGGAGCCGAGGTTCGAAGCGGCGGACGTGGAGTTTGCGTCGACGGTTGTGCGGAGTGGTGTTGCTGCAATTCAGCGAGCCAATGCAATCGAGAATGCCCGGGCCGACAACAGCAGGCTCGAGGCGCTCGCGCATACCGATCCGCTCACGCAGCTCGTGAATCGTCGAGCGTTGACGATTCGCCTCGTGACGGAGATGGAGCGTGTTCGCCGATACAACGCACCATTGTCGATGCTCTTGATCGACCTCGATCATTTCAAGCTCGTGAACGACACATACGGTCACATGGCCGGCGATGACGTTCTTGCTTCGGTCGCGACTCTCCTTCAGCGCGCAGTGCGTAGCGTCGACATCGTTGCGCGATATGGCGGAGAGGAATTCATCATCGTTCTTCCCGAGACCGGTCGTCAGGGTGCGATTATGTTCGCCGAACGAGTTCGCGAAAGAATTTCAAACCACGGATTTGCGATTGGCGAAAATCAGACAATCCGCATAACCAGCAGTATCGGTGTCGCGACTTATCCGTCGCCGAGGTTGGATTCGGTGGAAGATCTTTTCCGGGCTGCTGATATTGCGCTCTATCGCGCCAAGGGCAACGGTCGTAACCTAGTTTGTAGCTGAAGACTGCGGCCTTTTAGGCCCGCGCCCAACCGATCGACAACATGAACGACACTCCGTTTCGCGCGACGTCCGCGCTTCTCGCGCTCCTGACGGTTGCATTCTCAGGATGCATCGACGTCTCGAGCAAATCATCCACCAACGCGTCCGGCGTTTCGCGCGCTACTCCATCTGTGAGCGCGACGCCGGTTAATCAGGCGACCTCCGGACTTCGCTATCGGGTGCGTTGGGTGATGCCGCCAGACAGCTCTGCAATTCTCGTCGTGGTCGATCCAGTTGGTCTCGAGAATGACGCAATTCCGAATGCATTCTTTTTTGGAAGCGAGACCCGGAATTTCCAGGCACGGATGGACAGCGTGTGGGATGTTGCACCGTCGCCGGATTGGCAGGCGCTCGCATTTTCGCGAGCGCATGTCGTAAAGGGCGATCAGACCGATAGCATTCCGCCGGCTGAATGGGTAGCACTTGCTCGTCAAACCGGGATCGACACCGCGACTCTGGTGCAGAGCTCGTTTGCAACGAGTGGCATGACCACTCAGCGCGGAATCGCGCAGCCCGGTGTGATCAGAATTCCGGCGGACATTCGCGCACCGAACGCGAGCGACGAAGCAGCACCGAAATTATTTCCGATCGCAAGAGGCTGGCAGGTGCGATGGGTGCCCGACGGATCTGTCATCGCGCTCGGCAACAATCCGGCAAAGGCGAGTGACAATGAAAACTCGGAATCATGGGCGGAGCTCGATCCAAAAACCGGAGCGTTGCATGGATCGTTTCCGGCCGGAGCAAAGCTGGTGGTGCCGCGTTGGGTGAACGGTCCCGTACTCGAAAGCTCAGTGCCGGTTGATATGAGTGGCGCGAAACCGATTCAAGTGAAGGTGGGAACGAAGACGTACGCGATTGAGAGTCAGCGCGGCGTTATCACGGCACGTGAAACAACACCCGGTGCCGATTCAACTTCGATTCCATTTGCGATCGGGTCGGGGAAGGCAATCACGTCGACGCGTGGTGGTCGCTACATCCTCGCTCTCGCGCCGCGCCGGAACGCAGTCGCGAATGAGATTCCTGTTGAGGCCGTTGTCTACACCGTTGCGTGGTAGAGCCGTCGCCGACTATTTCCCGATACGACGAAGCTCGACCATCAGACAACGATCTTGAACGACTTTGATTCCGGCGCGCGCCAATTTCTCCGCCGCTTCATCGTTCACGATCCCAGACTGAAACCACACGGCCTTCGGCTTCTTCGAAATAATGTCGTCGACGTGCGGCGGAATGTGCTCCGGACGACGAAACACATCGACGATGTCAACGTCACCGGGAACATCCGCAACTTTCCGATAGACCTTGCTCCCGAATAACTCAGTCAATTCAGGATAGTACACCGGCACCGGAATAATCTCGTATCCGGCCATCTGCGCGTACTCGGGAACGAAATACGCCGGCCTGTCGAACATCGGCTTTATCCCCAGCACGGCGATTCGCTTCGAGTTTTCGAGCATGCGGCGAATTCCGTCAGGCGACGTTACGAGATTGTCGCGCCACGATTCATTTGCAGATGTTGTCATAAATCTCCCTGATTAGCTTTCGCCAATGCGAATGCTTGTACTCGGCGCCGGACTCCAAGGGTCAGCGTGCGCCTACGATCTTCTTCAAAATAAAGATGTCAGCGAGGTTCGCCTCGCGGACGTGCACACCGGACATTTACCGGATTTCCTCGCTCCGTATTCGGGTAAGCGACTGATTCCGACGCCACTCGACGTGCGCGATCGCGAAGCAGTGGGGGCGCTCATGCGCGAGGCTGACGCGGTAATGAGCGCAATTCCATACTACTTCAATCTCGATCTCGCGAAGCACGCCGTCGAAGGCGGCGTTCATTTTTGCGATCTCGGTGGAAATACTGAGATTGTCTTCGAGCAAAAAAAGCTCGATGCAGAAGCGCGCGCGAAAGGGATCACGATCATTCCGGACTGTGGTCTCGCGCCGGGCATGGTGAACATTCTCGCCGAGTATGGAATCAGGCAGCTCGATACCGTTGACGAGGTGAAGATTTTTGTCGGCGGATTGCCGCAACATCCGGAGCCGCCGCTCAATTATCAAATAGTCTATTCGCTCGAGGGCGTGCTCGACTATTACACGACGCTTTCGTGGATCATCCGCAATGGCGTACGAACGCAAGTGAAAGCGTTGTCGGAGCGCGAGGCTGTTCTGTTTCCCGCGCCACTAGGCGAGCTCGAAGCATTCCATACTGCCGGTGGATTGTCGACGATGGCGTTCCGCTACGAGGGAAAAATCCCCTCGATGGAATACAAGACGCTTCGCTATCCCGGTCATGCCGCGATAATGGAAGCGATCCGCGATCTCGGTTTCCTCGATCAGGATCCGATCGAAGTAAAGGGCGGCCGTGTCGCTCCGCGCGATGTTGCAATCGCGACAATGGGACCGCGTCTGACTAAACCCGGCGCGCACGATCTGGTTGCGCTGAGAGTCACTGTGCGCGGAAAGAAGTCCGGAAAAGAAAAGCTGGCCGGTTGGGAGCTCGTCGATTTCTACGACGAGAAGCACGGCATAAGCGCGATGATGCGCACCACCGGCTACTCACTCTCGATCACAGGTCAGATGCAGGCGAGGGGGGACATCGACTTGAAGGGAGTTCACACCCCCGACGAGTGCGTCCCGGCGCAAACCTACATCGATGAGCTTCGTCGGCGAGGGATCAACATCAAAGAGATTTCCAGTTAGCGTGCGAAGCTAGCGAGCGTTTCGCCCATAACGTCGATCATCGTCTTGGCAGTCCATCTGTCGGTGCCATTGTAGAGAAACGAGAATGCAATCACCTCACCATCGAGTGCGGTGACGTAACCGCCGAGTCCGATCACGTCGTTCGTCGTGCCGGTTTTTGCGTGAAGATTCCCCTGCGCGGGACTTCCTTTCATTCTGCGGCGCATCAGCTCCGATTCTCCCGCTACAGGCAATGACGCATGGAACCAAGGTCCCCAATCAGCACGATGCGCGTAACCGAGCATCTGCGTCATCGCTCGCGGAGTGACGCGATCGAGCGTCGAGAGTCCGCTGCCGTCGAAAACCTGAAGCGATGATGAATCCGCGCCGACTTTAGTCGCAAAGAACTGACGAAGAAGCTCGCGGCCGCTCGCGACACTTCCCTGAACTTTCCTGTCCGGCCCTCGTGCAGCAGCGCGCAGCAACAGCTCCGCAAAATGATTGATGCTCTCGCGATTCATGGCGGAAATGATGCGATCGAGTGTCGGCGATTGAATGCTCGCGATTTTCGCTGCACTCGACGGCGTCGTGCCGAGTTTGACGCCACCATCCACGGTGATGCCTGCCTCGATGAGTGACGCGCGCAACGCGCCCGTCGCGAAGCGCGCGGGATCTTCGACGACATACACATATCGTCTTGGTCCTGCGCGCGAGCCCATCGTCCCAGACACAACAATGCTGCCATCTCCAAATCGACGCACGGAAAGACGCGCACCCGTGCCTGCAACTGTCCGCACGTTGTTCGTGAGAGGAATCGAGGTCGTCGCGGGCTCGAGCTTTACGCCGCTCGGAGAAATTGTGACCCAAACGAGATTCTCATTGAGCGAGAGCGCCGACACGCGCGCTGCATAACCCGACTGCAGATACCGTGTGAGCCATCCTTCGGGAACGAGCTGATCATCGAACGCCGAAGCGTCTCCGATGACATCACCGGTAATGTGTTTTATCCCGCGAGCAGCGAGCTGCTGCGCGAGAAACTTTATCGGCGCGCCGGGACCGCCTTGCAGATATCGGCCGGACAACGATGGGTCGCCATCACCGCGAAGGTACACATTCCCGTGCAGAGTTCCGTCGGGATCGATCGTTCCGTCGTAGAGGACATCGGTGCTGAATTGGTATTTCGGACCAAGCCGGTCGAGCGCGACGGCGGTCGTCAACATCTTCATCGTCGACGCCGGCAACAGAGGAGTGCCGGCGTTGTAATTGAAAAGTGTATCGCCTCGCGTCAGTGACACGACCATTATGCCGAATTGCCCACTTCGTATGCGACCAGCAAGTGCGCCTATGTCAGCGGCGAGAGATTGCACCGAGCGCGGCGACGTGTAGTGGACGACCGGAACCGGAGGCCCGGCTGGCCGCTTGCTCGAAGCTTTCTTCCGCGCACGTGATTTCGACGCCGACGATCGCGTCGTTTTCTTTTTGGTTCTAGTACCCGTCTGACCGTCGGAGGAAATTGCGATCAGCGAAGCGAGCGCGACGACGGCAATCGAGCGAAGACTACGATACAAATTGGATCTCATGGTTTTGAATCAGCAACGTAATAGGACGCTAGGCAAATGCGGGCAGTTTGAATAACTTCCCGCTGAATTGGACGAACGATTGAGGAGAATCAATGGCTGAGCGGCACAGTTCGATTCGCGAGGGGGTCATCGCCGGATCATTGGGCGCCACCACGATCGCGATTTGGTTCCTGATTCTGGATGTCGTCTCCGGTCATCCGTTCTACACCCCCGATCTCCTTGGACGCGGACTGATCAGCGTGCTAGGCAAGCCGCCGGCCATGCCCGACACGACGGCCACTCACGTTTTTGCATATACACTGTTTCACTATGTGGCGTTCTTTCTCGTCGGTGTGATCATCGCCTGGCTCGTTCACCAGTCGGCGCACACGCCAGCTGTTCTCGCGGGATTGCTATTGATGTTCGTGGTTTTCGAGCTCGGCGCCTACGAGGTCACCGGGCTTTTCACGGAGACTCGATTCGGCGGAATGGCGTGGTATCAGATCTTCATTGCCAATCTTCTGGCGACGGTGGTCATGGGATGGTACATGTGGGCCCGGCATCCGAATCTTAAGCGCGACCTGAACGTGGCCCTAACTGGGGAAGACGCGTAGCGGCTTCCAATCCACCTGCGCGCCGGCCGTGGAGTCTTCACCGCGCGCAGCCCAGCGGAAAAACACAACGGTCATGATGAGCGCGAAGATCAATCCGCCGGGCACCCACATGATGAGCCCGCCGAGCATCTGGTCGTCCATCGGTGTTAGCCAGGTCACCCTTGGCGCAGCCGCATATGCAGGATACAGAACGCGATCAGCCATCGTGATGTACACGGCGATGATCGACATTGGAATGCTCATCAGAAAGCAGTAGAGCATCTGCCCCGGATACGCGAGCCTCGGCAACTCAGGCAGCGGGCTCATCAGCGGCCACCACATTAACGCTGCCGCGCTCATGAACATCAAATGCTCGATGATGTGTATGTTGTGATTCGCCATTGCCGCATTGTAGAAATCGGGAATGTGCCAAAGTGCGATCACGAGGTTGAACGCGACGAAACAGAAAACAGGTTTCGTGATTCGTCGAGCGATTGCAGCGATTGTCCGATTGCGCAGTAGCGGGCGAAGCATCCATCCAGGTACGCCCGCAATCAGCAACGGAGGCATCGCCAGCGTCAGCAACAAGTGCTGCACCATGTGCGCGCTGAATAAATAATCGTCGCTCAAATCGTGAATCGGCCCGTTGAGCGAGGCGAACATCACGAACAACCCGGCGAAGAATGAAAGCTTGCGCGCGCCACTCAATTTTTCTCCGGGTGGCGCCTGTCGTCCACTCCAGAGATAAATCGCGCCGAGTGCGGCGATTCCGATCACGGTGCTCGGATGAATTGACCATGCCAGCCACCCCAGCTGCGTGAATGGGTGGAGCATCGCGAGCACCAGCATCGTCATCTCTCTATAGCTTGGCCGCGAGATGTCCGAAGAGGAACATCAGCGCGATGAGCGTGCAGGCGGCGATGAAAAGCGGCCCCGTGAACAACACGCGGAACAGCTTGTGGTCGTACTTGAGATGCATGTAGAACGCCACGACGATCGCGAACTTGAGTGCTGACAAAGTGAGCAGTCCTGGCACGAATGCGCGCGATGCAACGATTGACGGGACGTAGTACATCCACACTTCGCCGACGGTGATGAGCGCGAGAATCAGCGCGACTTTCCAATACGTCGACCACTGAGGATGATGCTCTTCGTGCGCGGTCGGATCGTGCGCTGCGTCGGCGGCCGGCGGCGAATGAGTGGTGTGTTGTTCCATATAACTACCTGATCAGATAGACGAGAGTGAAAATCGCAATCCAGACGACATCGACGAAGTGCCAGTACAGTGCGGCGATGTCGACTTTCAATGCGTCCTTCGGGCCGAGACCGCGCTTGTAATCGATCGACAAAAGAGTGAGCAGCCAGATGACACCGGCGGTGACGTGCGCGCCGTGAAATCCCGTAAGCGTGAAGAAGGACGATCCGAAAAGGTTCGTGCGAATCGACAATCCTTCATGCACGAACGAAGTGAACTCGAACGCCTGAAATCCGAGGAACGTCGTACCAGCAATTGCGGTTGCCCAAAGCCACAGCTTCGACGAAGCGAGGAGACGCGCGCCGAATGTATTGGCGTGAGGGCGTCCCTTGTTCTGCACCGCCGCGAGCGCTAGCACCATGAACAGCGACGACATGAGCAGCGTGAACGTCGACATCGACGTCACTGGAATATTCAGAATCGCGTGAAAGTGTTTGCCGGTTGCTGGATCTACCCACGCTTCGTGCGGGAACGGTCCAACTCTGCTTCGCCCTTTATAAATCAGGTACGTCGAGATGAGCGACACGAACAGCATGCACTCCGAGCCGATGAAGGCCCAGATCGCGACCTTGCGGCTGTCGAGGCCGGTCGACGTGTAGTGATGCGGAACCGGATGCGCGGCGGCTGGTGCAGTCATCTAGTGAAGCTCCGGCTCGAGAGGTGCGCACAGCCAGGCATAGAGAGAGCCGACGAGAATCGCCGCTCCGGCGAAAATCAGAACGCGTGTTGTCATCAATCCGGTGAACATTGTGATCAACCCAAACGCAACGAGGAGTGGCTTGATCGTGCTGTAGGGAATTGGAATTCCCAATTCTTCGGCGCTCTTTCCTTCCTGAGCGTTGATACGTGCGCTCTCACGATCGATTTCATTTCCTTCCCAGATCGGATAACGCGATGTCACTGTCGGCACCACTGCAAAGTTGTACTCGGGCGGCGGTGATGGAATGGTCCACTCGAGGGTCCCGGCGTGCCATGGGTTGTGACCGGCGATTGCTCCTCGCTTGCGACTGGTCAGGAAGTTGTACGCGAAGATCAGCGTTGCCACGGCGAGCATATACGCGCCGATGCTCGACATGAGATTGTAGCTGTCCCAACCCTGACCTGAATCGTAGGTGTAAATACGGCGTGGCATGCCAAGCATTCCGGAGAAGTGCATCGGGAAGAACGTGAGATTCATGCCGACGAAGTTGATCCAGAAGTGCCATTTGCCGAGCGTCTCGTTCATCAGCCGGCCGGTGATTTTCGGATAGTAGTGATAAATACCGGCGAAAATTCCCATTATCGATCCGCCGAACAGCACGTAATGGAAATGCGCGACGATGAAATAAGTGTCGGTCTGCTGGAGATCGGCGGGCGGTGACGAGTGCATCACGCCGGAAATTCCGCCGATGGTGAATAGTGCGACGAGCGCGATGCCAAATAACATCGAGGTGGTGAACCGGATGGACCCCTGGGCCATCGTCGCCATCCAGTTGAAAATCTTCACTCCCGTTGGAATTCCGATCAGCATCGTGGAAAGAGCGAAGATGCTGTCAGCGATCGGACCCATTCCAACCGCGAACATGTGGTGCGCCCAGACGCCGAATCCAAGCACGCCGATCAGAATTCCCGAGTACACCATCACGGGATAACCGAACAACGGCTTTCCGGAATACGTCGGAAGAACTTCCGACACGAGTCCGAACGCCGGCAGAATCAGGATGTAGACCTCGGGGTGACCGAAGATCCAGAAGAGGTGTTGCCACAGAAGAGGATCAGCGCCCGCGTGAATCGCGTAGAAGTTCGTACCGAAGAATCGATCGAACAGAAGGAAGACAAGCGCGACTGTAATGACGGGGAACGCGAGGACGAGCAGGAACTGAACTACGAACGCCATCCACGTGAACATGGGCATTCGCATCAGCGTCATTCCCGGCGCGCGGAGATTGATGATCGTCGTGATGAAGTTGAATGCCGCCGCAAGCGATGAAACACCGAGTACCTGGAGACCAATCACCCAGAAATCGATGTTGATGCCCTGCGAGAAATCTCTGGTCGTGAGGGGTACGTATCCGAACCAACCGCCGTTCGGCGCCGCCTGAAAGAGAATCGGCAGCGTGATGAAGATTCCGCCGAAGAGATAAACCCAGTAGCTGAACGCGTTAAGGCGTGGGAACGCGACGTCGCGCGCGCCGATCTGCAGCGGAATCAGGAAATTGAAGAACGCCGCCGACAGCGGCATGATCGCGAGGAAGATCATCGTCGTGCCGTGCATCGTGAAGAGCTGGTTGTAAAGCTCTGCCGACACGAAATGACGATTCGGACCCTGGAGCTGAATCCGAAGAAGCTCTGCCTCGAATCCGCCTATCAGGAAAAACGCGAGAGCAGTGTACAGGTACAGCGCTCCGATGCGTTTGTGGTCCACCGTCGTAAGCCAGCTCCACACGCCGCCTTTTTCCGCGTACGGAGCAGTGACTGGTGGTTCTGGTGCGTGAGTGGTGGGAGTTACGGTCGATGCCATCCTTTATGTTCCTCTTACTTCAGCGCCCAGAGGTAGGCGACGATGTCAGCGATCTGCTGGTCGTCGAGCCCACCGGCGGTGACTGTCGTTTTTAGTACAGGATCAAACTGATCCTTGCCCAGCGTCGGCATGATGATGCCGGGTTTCATTACTCGAGCGTTCTTGATCCAGAGAGCGAGATACGCCGGAGTGTTGGGAAAGCTTCCCGCGCCGATTGTTGCGCGCGAGCCGAAGTGAGTGAGGTTCGGTCCAATGTTGCCGACGGCAGCAGGATTGCCTGCAATCGCATGACATCCGATGCACGCGTTCGAAGAAAAAACTTGCTGGCCACGGTGCGCATTCCCCGTGAGGCCGCGCGTGAACGTCAGTCCTTCCGGTACAGGCGTATGCGGAACAGCGTAATCGAACGCTGGCTGATTTCTTGGGAATGTGTACGCTACTGCAGTTGTCGCTGAAGCAGGAACGGCGGCAGCTGGCGCGCCGGCAGCGGGAGTGACAGCGCCAATTGCCGCGGGCCGCTGCTGATTTGCAACCCAGCTCGCAAATTGATCGGGCTTAACGGTGAAAACCCTGAATCGCATTTTCCCATGCGATGTTCCGCAGTACTCGGTACAGAAACCGTTCCACTCTGACGGCTGCAAAGTCGAGTCGGGCGTGAGCCAGATATAGTTCGTGTGATTCGTCACAGCGTCGCGCTTGCCGCCGAGCTGTGGCGCCCAGAACGAGTGAATGACGTCGTTCGACGTGAGCTTGAAATTCACTGTGCGGCCAGTGGGAATGTAGATCTCGTTTGCGGTGATGATTCCGTACTCGGGATATCGGAACTCCCACCACCACTGGTGACCGATGACTTCTACTTGAAGTGAGCCTGCGACCGCTTTCGCCTGCGTCTTGAAGACCGTGCGAACCGTCGGCACCGCGATGAACAACAGAATGAACGCCGGAATCAGCGTCCAGAAAATCTCGATGACGACATTGCCGTGAGTTTGCGGCGGTCTCTCGTCGCCTTCGCGTTTGCGATAACGAAAAACGATGTAGAGAATTCCGCCTTCGACGAGAACAAAAACAATTGAGCCGAGGAGAAGTAGTCGGTCCCATAGAAAATCGATCGCTCGCCCGTAATCCGAGTGCGGTGTGAAAGTCGTGTTTGGGTGTGACTGCTCGCACGCAGCGAGCGTCAGCGCAAGCACGGCCATCATGCCAAACGATGCCATCCGCCGCAGGCGGGAAGTGCCTTTCATTCCTTAATCCTTTGTCCTTCGTGTCGGAGCGCGCGGACGACCTCCGCATCGCGCTCAGCTCAAGGTGGAAAAACAGGTACAAGCTAACGCTTGACTTACTTTATCGGGAGGGTGCCGGAGCCACCGCTTGGATGCGTCATCGCATCGGGATTGAGTGCGCGATCGAGCTCCTCTCGCGTCATCAGTCCCTTGTCGCACACGAGATCGTACACGCCGCGTCCACTCTCGAGCGCTTCCTTCGCAATCTCAGTCGCTGTCTCGTAGCCGAGCACCGGCACGAGCGCCGTCACGATCCCGATTGATTGTTCGACGAACTGCCGCATCCGATCCGGATTCGCGGTAATTCCCAACACGCAGCGCACGCGGAGCACATCGCATGCCCGCGTGAGAATTATCATCCCTATCAAAAGACGATAGGCGATGATCGGCTCGAATACGTTGAGCTGCAGCTGTCCCGCCTCGGCAGCCATCGTCACAGTGATGTCGCCGCCGATGACATCGAAGCAAACCTGATTGACAACCTCCGGAATCACCGGATTCACTTTTCCCGGCATGATCGAAGATCCCGGTTGCATTGGCGGCAGATTGATCTCGCCAAATCCCGCCCGCGGTCCCGAGCTAAGAAGCCGGAGATCGTTGCAAATCTTCGAGAGTTTCACTGCACATCGTTTGAGAACTCCCGACAGCTGAACGAACACTCCCGTATCAGCTGTCGCTTCGACAAGATCGGGCGCGGTGATGAGCTCGAGTCCGGTGATTCGCGAGAGATGCAGCCGCACACTCTCCGCATATCCAGGCGGAGTGTTGATCCCGGTTCCGATTGCGGTCGCGCCCATGTTGATTTCGCGAATCAATGTCTGCGCTTCGCCAAGGCGATCGACATCCTCGAGCATCGTGTGAGCGAAGGCAGTGAATTCCTGACCGAGCGTCATCGGCACTGCATCCTGGAGCTGCGTGCGACCCATCTTGAGATACGGCGCGAACTCTTCTCCCTTCAATAGAAATGCGCCGGCAAGCGCACCCATCGCTGCGCGCAGCTGCTCGATGCTCGAGTGCAGCGCGAGCTTCACCGCAGTGGGATAAACGTCATTGGTCGATTGACTGAGATTCACGTGCGTGTTGGGGCTCACGACGTCGTAGCTGCCGCGAGGATGTCCGAGAAGCTCGAGCGCGCGGTTAGCGATCACTTCATTCGCATTCATGTTGGTGGACGTTCCCGCTCCACCCTGGATCATGTCCACGCGAAAATGCTCGTGATGCTTGCCGGCGCGGATCTCTCTGCACGCAGCGACGATTGCATCGGCAATGTGGGGCTCGAGCAGACCCAGCTCGCGATTGGCTTCCGCCGCCGCTTCCTTCACCGCCGCGGTCGCAGCAATCAGCGTCGGGAAATCGCATAACTCGACACCGCTGATTGCAAAATTCTCCATCGCGCGAAGCGTCTGCACTCCGTAGAGCGCAGAGCTTGGAACTTCGCGCTCGCCCAGGAGGTCGCGCTCACGTCGAAACGATTCAGTCATTGCTAGCGGGAAACTACACTGGGGAAATACGTTATGCGACGCGGGCAACCACTCCTAAAGGCAGCCACATATGTCGATCTCTCGTCGCGGATTTCTCAGTGCAGGCGCAGCGGCAGCGGCAGGATTCAAACTCCGCCTCCCTCTCTCGTCGGTTGCAACAAAGCCGGTGGTGATTTCATCGGCCAACGGGATTCGCGGTGTCGCAAAAGCATACGACTTGATCACCCGGGAAAATGCTGACACGCTCGACGCGATAATTGCCGGCGTGAACATTCAGGAGCTCGACCCCAACGATCAATCAGTCGGGCTCGGTGGTTTCCCTAATGAAGAAGGCGTAGTGCAGCTCGATGCGTCTTGCATGCACGGTCCGACAAAACGCGCGGGAGCAGTCGGCGCACTCGAGGACATCGCGACTCCCTCACTCGTCGCGAAAGCGATCATGGACTACACCGATCACATCATGCTTGTTGGAAAGGACGCGAAGAAGTTCGCGTTGGAAATGGGATTCAAGGAGCAGAATCTTCTCACCGAGAAAACGAGACAGGATTGGCTGAAATGGAAATCCTGTTTGAACAACAATGACGCGTGGCTCGATCACACCGATCCGGTGAAGATCAAGTTCACGACAGGGACGTGCAACATGAATGCGGTGAACTCGGCGGGCGACATCTCTTCGGTCGTGACAACGAGCGGCATTTCATGGAAAATCCCCGGGCGAGTCGGAGATTCAGCGATCATTGGCGCCGGCCAGTATTGCGACAACACCGCGGGCGCCGCCGGTGCGACTGGACGAGGAGAATCGAACATCAAGATCTGCGGAGCATTCTATATCGTCGAATTGATGCGCCAGGGAATGTCACCGGAGGCAGCCTGTCTCAAGGCTCAAGAGCGCATGATTGCAATGACCGAGAAGCGATTGCTCGATGAGCGCGGCCGTCCGCGCTACGACATGGTGTACTACGCTCTCTCGAGGGACGGTCGATTCGGCAGTGCATCGACCTATTCTGGTTTCAACTACGCCGTCGCAGATGCGTCAGGCGCACGACTGATGGACTCGGCCTATTTGTTCAAGAGCTCTGAACGGCCGGCGTCCCCCGCGATGGTGTGTCGCCCAGCTTGAAGGTTCCAACGAGCTGAGCAACTCGACGCGCGGCGGAAGAAAGCGAGTTCGCCGCGCCGGCGATCTCGTCGATGCTGTCGCTCTGTTCTTCACTCGCGCTCGCAACCTGATGCATCGCGCTCGCGAATCCTTCAGTTCCAATCGCGAGATTGTCGAGTCGTTGTGTCATGTCGACAACGAGGCGGTTCGATTCCTCTACTGCGACTTCGATTGAGGCGCTCCATTTCTCCGCCTCGATGACACCCTGCTCGACCTGCATGAACGACTGCCGGCCGTGATGCGTTGCATCGTTCACGGTTTGCAAAGTGCCGAGTGTTCGCGCTGCCGATTCGCGAGATCGGCCGACGCGCTCGAGCATCGCCCGGGCGAGCAAATCGGTTCGCTCTGCCGCTTCCGCAGAATCGGCAGCCAGGCGGCGCACTTCATCGGCGACGATTCCGAATCCCTCGCCTTGTTCTCCCGCGCGCGCCGCTTCCATCGCAGCATTGAGTGCGAGCAGCTTCGACTGTCGAGAAATTTTTTGCACCAGCGTCAGGAACGCGCGAATCTCATCGACAGCAATCGCCAACGCTTCAATCGACTCGGCGCTTGCGCTCGCATCGGTAGTGAGCAGCTCCAACGCTCGTGAACTCTCGTCGAGGCGCGCGCGGTTTTCCTGTGCGAGAGTTCTGAGTCGTTTCTCACGCCGGAGATTTTCCTGCGCCCTCGACCGGAGTGATGCGGAGATCTCTTCGAGCTTTGCGGCGTCGTCAGCAATCTCTTTGATGGTCTTCGCCATCTGACTCGATTCCTTGCTCAGCGCGCTCGACGTGGATGCAGTCTGCTGCGCGGCCATGGCTGCACTTTCTGACGCAGCCGTGATCTGAGCGGAAAGCGTCGTTGTGTCGCGAGCCGATGCGCGCATCGTGCCGGCGAGTCGTCGCAATGCCACGATCATTCCCGAAGTCGCACGACTCAAACGTCCGACTTCGCTGTTCACTCGGGATGGAGTGAATGGCGCAGAGAGCTCACCACTCGCAACCGCTTCAGAAACTCGAGCGAGCTCTGCAACCGGCTGCGTGACCTGTCGTTCGATGAGACGCAGCACAAAGAGACACGCGAGAGTCAACAATCCAAAAATCCAGACTGCCGCGAGTTTCAGAGTCGAATGGACTTCTGTCGACGCAATGAATGCCTGGCGGACTTCGGGCGAGAGAACGTGGAAGAGCCGATAGAGAATCCAGGCAATTCCGGCGTGAAACGTCAGCAGTGACAGTACCATCACCGCCGCCGCTTTACGCTGAAGCATTCCCGCGACGGGCGAGAAGAAGCTCGGCGCTTTGACGTCGACGATGGGGATGCCGCCCCAGGTCGGCTTCATTCTGCGCTCGGTCTCGGTCAACGGAAACTGTGGATGCATCGCTTACAGCGGGCTCAGGTGAAAGTGCTTTACAGGGTCGCTACCTTGTTACCATGAACAAGACGGTCAATACCAACGACCAGCCCACCTTCTCCCCGCCCGTGGAGTACGATCCTCAGGCCGTCGAGATGAAATGGCAGGACAGGTGGCGTGAGCGCGGTACGAACGCCGTTGATATCTCCGGTGCTCGCGATCCGTATTACGCCCTGATGATGTTCCCCTATCCCTCGGCGGAAGGGCTCCATGTCGGTAACCTTTTCGCCTTCGTTGGCAACGACATATATGGACGATTTCAGAGGCTCCAGGGACACAACGTCTTCGAGCCCTTTGGCTATGACGCCTTCGGCATCCACTCAGAGAATTACGCCCTCAAGGTCGGACAGCATCCTTCCAGCCTGATTCCTCAGAACATCGCCAACTTCGAGCGGCAGGTTCAGCGTGCGGGTTTGATGGTGGATTGGAAGCAGAAGCTCGCTACCACCGACCCGGATTACTACAAATGGACCCAGTGGGTTTTTCTCCAGCTCCTCAAGAAAGGGCTGGCCTACAAGAAACAGGCGGCGGTCAACTGGTGCCCCAGCTGTAAAACGGTGCTGGCTAACGAGCAAGTCGTTGGCGGGCGTTGCGAGCGGTGCGACACACCGGTCGAGCAGCGCCTGCTTGAGCAATGGTTTTTCAGAATCAGCGAGTATGCTGGGCGACTGCTGGATAATCTCGATCATCTCGACTGGTCGGAGAGCACCAAGACCGCGCAAAGGAATTGGATCGGTCGCTCAGAGGGCGCGGAGCTTGTCTTTCCTGTTGAGACTGCGTCGGGCGAGAAAACCGACATTCGCGTTTTCACAACTCGACCCGACACGGTGTTCGGCGCGACATACATGGTCATCGCGCCTGAGCATCCGCTCGTCGAAGAACTGACCGCGCCTTCCGAGCGCGCTGCAGTCGAGGATTATCTCGAGCGAACGGCGAAGCAGGATCTCGTCACGCGCAAAACGAGCACGGAAAAAACCGGCGTGTTCACGGGCTCGTACGCGATCAATCCCGCGACGGAAAAGCAAATACCGATCTGGATCGCGGACTACGTGCTGATGGAATATGGAACGGGTGCAATCATGGCGGTTCCCGCGCACGACGATCGTGATTTCGAGTTTGCAATGGTCTTCGGGCTGCGAATCGCTCGCGTCGTATGCGCCGAGGGCGACGACCCAGATTCGGATTTTTCGTCGGCGTATACGGGATCGGAGGGCGCGCGTCTCGTGAACTCAGGCGAGTTCGACGGAATGAATGTCGACGCCGCGAAGAAAGCGATTGTCGAGATGCTCGCGACGAAGGCACTCGCGAAGCCGGTTGTGAATTACCGGCTGCACGACTGGTGCATTTCGCGCCAGCGTTATTGGGGTCCGCCGATTCCAATCATCTATTGCGACAAATGCGGCGTCGTGCCGGTTCCGGAAAGCGATCTGCCCGTTTTGCTTCCGTACGTCGAGGATTTCAAGCCGGACGATTCGGGACTTTCACCACTCGCGCGCCACGAGGATTGGTATCGAGTTGCGTGTCCTCAATGCGGAGGAATGGCCCGCCGGGAAACCGACGTATCGGACACGTTTCTCGACAGCGCGTGGTATTTCCTGCGTTATCCGAGTGTCGGACACGATGATGTCGCGTTCGATCGTGAGCTGACGCAGAAATGGCTGCCCGTTGATTCATACATCGGCGGCAACGAGCACGCGGTTTTGCATCTGCTCTATTCGCGATTCGTCACGATGGTGCTGCACGACATGGGCTACTTCGATTTCGAGGAGCCTTACGTGAAGTTCCGCGCGCACGGTTTGATCATTCGAAACGGTGCGAAGATGTCGAAGAGTCGCGGCAATGTCGTGATTCCCGATGAATACATCGCGACGTGGGGCGCCGATGCGTTTCGCGGCTATCTCATGTTCCTCGGGCCGTTCGAGGAGGGCGGAGATTTCCGCGACGCGAGCATATCGGGAGTGAAGCGATTTCTCGATCGGCTATGGTTCTCAGTCGTGACTGCCATCGATAGTGGCGATGCTCCGGCAGCTGATGATTCAGCGGACGTGATGCGCAAGCTGCATCAAACGATAAAGAAAGTTGGTGAGGACACTCCGCGACTCAGCTACAACACTGCAATTGCCGCAATGATGGAGTACATGAATGTCCTGCGTCGTGGTGAGCGCACGCCGAGGCGGCATGAAGTCGAGCCGGTGGTGCAGCTTGTTGCGCCGTTCGCTCCGCACATCGCTGAGGAGCTATGGGAGAGACTCGGTCACACCGAGAGCGTGTTCGATGCTGGCTGGCCGAGCTTCGATGCGGCGCTCGCAACTGAGGAAACGGTCGAGATCGCGGTGCAAGTCAATGGAAAACTCAGAGGTCGACTGCAGGTGTCACGCGATACCGAAAAAGACGAGGCTTTGAAGCTCGCAATGGCTGACCCAACGATTGCGAAATTTGTGAGTGGGGAGCCAAAGAAAATCGTCTTCGTTCCCGGGAGGTTGCTGAACATCGTTGTCTAACAACGTAAGAACAGGTCCGAGGTCACAGGGGCCGAGGTTTCCAGGCACGAGGTGAGGTTTCAGATCGCTCAGACCTCACCTGGTACCTCGATACCTCGGCCACTGAGACCTGGGACCTGTTTCTACGCTTTTTCAGTTACAACTTGGTGCCGACCCAACCCCCAACGAAGTATCCCACGACCGCGACTCCCAATCCGACAACGAACATATCGAGTCCCGATCGAAACACGCTTCGTCCGGTGAAAATCGATCGCGCTGCTCCGACGAGAAAATGCGAGAGCATCGCGACCGTGAATGAAAGAACAATCGCCGTTGAACCGCTCGCGAAAAAGAATGGAAGAACTGGAATCACTGCGCCGAACGCCGTCGCAACTCCGGTTACCCACCCCTCGCGGAATGGCGAGATCGTCTGCTCGCCAATCTTTAGCTCTTCCTGAACCTGCTCCTGTAACATGAGTGCCGGGTCGCCCATGATTCGAGTCGCAATGTCGCGTGCGTTGGTCGGATCCATTCCCTTCGCTTCGTAAATCAGGGCGAGCTCATCTCGCTCGATCTCGGGCATCATCGCGACCTCGTCCTTCTCCATCGCGATCTCGTAGTCGTATACCTCGCGCTCACTTTTCGCCGCGAGATATCCACTCGCTCCCATTGAAAGCGCGTCGGCAATGAGACCTGCGACTCCCGCGACAACGACAGAATGAGCCGCCAGCGTCGCTCCAATCACACCTGCGACGAGACCAAAATTCGCGGTCAGTCCATCATTGAATCCGTAGACGACGTTCCGCAGAAATCCGCCTGACTCTGTGCGATGCCACGGCTCGCCTTGCTTTCCCGCAATTCCAGCGAGCGTCGTCGCATGCTCCGCCGATTCCTTTGCGAGCATAAGCGCCTCTCCGCCTCCCGGCGCTCCTCGCGGAATCGCACGATGCATGTCGAGGTACGCCTTTACTTCACGTCCCTCTTCCTGAAGAAGCATCGGCAATAGAAACCCAGGCCCGAACAATTTTCCGACGCGAGCAAGCAGCTTCGCGCGACCGCTTGGGCGGAATGGCCTGGGCGGATAACCGTGTTGCTTCAACAAGTCGCCCCAAACAACAACGTGCCGGTCTTCTACTTCGGCGAG
>JBGQKT010000033.1:0-21445 GCA_041499635.1 Gemmatimonadaceae bacterium | reverse complement strand
TCTTCGTGGACGGTGCGACGCGCGGCAACGGACTCATCGGTGAGATTGTCACGGAAAATCTTCGCACGGTACGCGACGTTCCGTTGCGACTCGCGGGAAATGCGCCGAAGGGACGAATCGAAGTGCGTGGCGAGGTTTACATGCCGTTCGATCGCTTCGAGCAGATGAACGAAGAGCGAGTGCGTGCAGGCGAGCCTGTGTTCGCGAATCCGCGAAACTCCGCTTCCGGAAGTTTGCGAATGCTCGACCCGGGAATCACCGCTCGAAGGCCGCTCAAGTTTTTCGGTTATTCCGCCGTCGCCGAGGACGGCGCGTCACTCCCATTCAAGACACAGTGGGAGCTTCTCGAGACGCTCGAGAAATGGGGAATTCCTGTAGCGCCGCACCGGAAACGAGCCAAGACGCTCGAGGAAGTTTTCAAGTGGGCGCACGAAGTGGAGCACAATCTTCGTAGTCAATTGAATTTTGCGATCGATGGCGGAGTGGTGAAAGTCGATGCCCTGGGATTGCAGGACGAGCTTGGAGTAATCGGCGGACGCGAGCCGCGATGGGCAATCGCAAGAAAATTTGCGCCCGACATTGGCGAAACGAGATTGCTCGAAATTCGCGTGAACGTCGGGCGTACCGGTGCGCTGAATCCTTATGCTGTGCTCGAGCCTGTGGAGATTGGTGGCGTGATCGTGAAGCTTGCGACGCTGCACAATGAAGATCTCGTCCGCAAAAAAGATTTGCGCGTTGGGGACATCGTGCAGGTGAAGCGAGCGGGTGAGGTGATACCGCAGATCATCGGGCCAATACCCGAGAAGAGTGTGCCGCGCGGGCCGCCCTGGAAAATGCCGAAGAAATGTCCTTCGTGCGGAACTCCTGTGGAGAGAGACGAGGAAGAAGTTGCGATCTATTGTCCGAATGTCGCTTGCCCGGGACGACAGCTTGAAGGGCTCGTGCATTTCGCTTCGCGCGGTGCAATGGACATTCGGGGACTTTCGTATTCGCGAATCGATCAGCTGATCAATGAAGGTTTGGTGAAGGACGCGGGCGATCTTTATTTCCTGAAGCGGGAAAAGCTCCTCGAACTCGAGGGGTACGCAGAGAAAGGAACGGACTCGTTGCTTGCGGCAATCGAGGCTTCGAAGCAGCAGCCGCTTTCCCGGTTATTGAACGCGCTCGGAATTCGACACGTTGGCGCGATGGCGGCGCAGCTTCTCGCGCGTCACTTTGGCACCATTGACGCACTCGCCCAAGCGTCGGAAGAAGAAATCAAGGCGGTGCGCGGAATTGGCGAGATCATCGCGGTCGGAGTCGAATCGTATTTTCGCAATCCCGCCGCCAGGCGACTCATTGAAAAGCTGCGAAAAGCCGATGTGAATTTCACGGAGCCGCACACGGTTGCGTCCGGCGGTGCCCTCAGCGGAAAGACGGTCGTAATCACCGGCACTCTTCCGACTCTATCCCGCACTCGCGCAACGGAGGTTGTCGAGCAAGCCGGCGGACGGGTGACGAATTCAGTGTCGCGATCGACAGACTTTCTCGTCGCTGGAACGGATGCCGGGAGCAAGCTTGGGAAAGCGAAGGAATTGGGCGTCGAGATAATCGATGAAGCAGAGCTAATGAGACGAATCAAGTGATGCGTGAGACCACACGAAACGATAACTTGCCATCAATGACGGACACCGCCGCTCGGCAGCTGATCGGTATTGCGATTCCGACGCTCAAGGAATTGAGGGCCGCGACACTCGCGGGCGGAAGCGATGCTGTCGACGCGCTGCGCGAGGCGGGATTCGCCGGCGGACCCGCCGTTTACGACGCGTTCGAGCAGTGGCTTGGCGAGACCGCAACATCCCCCGAGGCACAATCCGCCAGCGAGCTCACGATTGACGAGTTTGGCGACCGAGCCGCGCGATATTTTCGCGATGCGGGATGGGGCGCGGTTGAATTCGAAACGATGGAAGACGAGGGCGTCGCGGCCTTATCGATTGACAACTGCTGGGAGTCGGACCACGGCGCTGGCGGCGCCGAGCCTTCGTGTCACATCACGACTGGAATGCTCGCCGCGTTTTTCGGAAAGCTTGCGGGTTATCCCGTAGCTGTCATGGAAACGGAGTGCAGATCAACCAATGCGGAGCGATGTCGATTCCTCCTTGGTAACTCTGAAATGATGACGTTCAAGTGGGAAACGCTGCGCTAGCTTAGTCGTCGGCGAGATTCCAGCCGCATCATTACTGGAAGGGAGGCGGTACAGCCTGTAAGCTTCACAAGGGCGAATGCGCGCGGCCGCTACCGGCTTGTCTTTTGCGCACCGCATTATGCGGCACTGGTCGCCGGGAGGTATGCTCATGCGAAAGATCGGTTCGATCGCGCTGCTGCTTGGATTCTCGATACTCAGTGCGTGCGGTGGCAGCGGCGGCGGGGGTGGGTACACTACTTCGCCGCCCCCGCCACCACCGCCGTCAGGTGACACCTGTCCCGACAATACAGTGTGCTTGCGCGCCAGCAGCTTCTCGCCGACCAGCCTGACTGTGACGAAGGGCACAACTGTGAAGTTCGACAACAGCTCGACCGTCGACCACAACGTCTTATTCGACGCGCCTGTTTCGCCGGGCGTCAGCGACATCGGCGCCTTCGCGTCCGGCACCTCGACCACGCGCACCTTCGGGACGGTTGGAACGTTCAACTTCCATTGCACCATTCACGCGGGGATGAATGGCAAGATGGTCGTTCAGTAGCTGAGTAAACACTGATCAGTTGCACCTGAGGTAATGGGCGGGGACCGGGATTGGCTCAGCATGCGGCCGATCGGTCTGCCATTGGTTCGCATCGCTGACCTCGCGCCGCAGCCATTCTCTCAGCATTTCCCTCCAAGGCACCACAGGAGTCGGCATCTAGTCGCTCTCGTGCGCTCGGGAGTAGCTTTTCGCTGTACGCGATTCCTATCTCGGGAGAAAGCTGAAGATGTCAGACGAACGCAAATCGCGCGTAGTTGCACCAACGCTCGCGATCGTGGTCGTCGTCGCGGGACTGATCGCCGGGTACTTTTTTCTGAGCCGAAAGAAGGGCGACGAGACCCCAGCACGCCCGGCAAAATCAGGTTTTCAGGAGCGCGCGAAGGAAGGGTCGAGCGCCGCTCGCGGCGAGCTGCTCTGATGAGATTCACTGACGTGTAGAGTACGACCGCAACTACAACTTTTCGACCGCACCGGCGATCGGTTACCGGCCGCCAGTGACCGGTTACGATCCGATTTCCTTGAGAGCATCCGCATAGAGCGGATTCGGAACCAATTCACCCTCGACAATAACCTCACGATCCCACGGCAAAACGATCGTGCTTGTAGTGGCTAGTGCGTGGAAGTCGGGCTCGTACGATCCGGTCTTGAATTCGACAGCAGTGCGAACCTCGGCAGCTCCCGCGTTGATGATCGAGGCTACGGCAAGTCGCATCGTATCACCTGAATCGCATGTCTCATCGACGATCAATACTCTACGATCGAGAACTTCGGGGGGCGCGGCGCCGAAGACCGCGGGCGTGTCTCTCACAACTTCGGCTCCAAACTTCCGGCTCACGACAATGGAATGGAACTCGCGTCCAAGCATTGCAGCAATGACTGCACCGGGCACGACACCGGCTGTGGCAATTCCAACAACGAGCTGCGGATCGTATTCTCGCGACACTTTCAGAGCCAGTGCGCGGGACAGCTCGCCGAAGAGGGGCCACTCGACGTTGAAGACTCCCTGAGCGGGATCGACAGCTAGTTTTCGCGGTGACATTAGATTGAGCGATTGGGCGATTGAGAGAGTCGAAGTCAAGGTAGCCCCACTACATACTCGATGGTAGATTCGCAGCGATGTCATTCTGGAACCGGCTCAGCGGTGGGAAGTCAAAGAGCGAGCAAAAGCGCCTCGACTACCTGAGCGAGGGGCTGGCGCTCGAACGTCAGGGTGACTACGAAGCCGCGCTGACGTCGTATCAGCTCGCCCTGCGCGATCAGCCCACCAATCATCGCGTTCTCCAGAACATGGCGATCGCATACTCGCGCACTGGAAGACAAACCGAAGCGATTCGCTGCTATCGCCGAGCTCTCGACATCCAGCCAAAGCTCGCGGGCGCGCATTACGGTCTCGCGTTTCTGCTACTCAGACGCGGTGACACCGAGGACGCAGCTGTCCATCTGGAATCATTTCTCATGGATCCACCGCCACCGAGCGCGGAAGCCGAGCGGTGGGTGAGGCACGCAAGAGAGACGCTCGAGCGGATTCGCACATCTCCGGCAACCGCGGAAGGCGGCCCTGTCGGAAGCGGCGAATACCCTGAGGTCTCCGAGTAGATGGGCGATGTCCTCGCGATCGTCAGTCAAAAGGGTGGAGTAGGAAAGACCACAACCGCGGTGAACCTCGGTGCTGCATTTGCGAGGCGCGGGCTCAAGACTCTGATCGTCGATGTCGATCCCCAGGGATCGGTGCGCTACGGAGTTGGTCTAAGGCGTGATCAACAGAACGCAGGCTTCGCGGATTATCTGAATGGTCAGAAATCACTTCGCGAAGTAATTCTGCCTACGGCGCTGCCGTGGCTTCGTGTAATCCTCGCCGGTTCAGTGACCGATGAAGCAGACCAGACCACGTACCAGCAGCTCATCGCAGAGACGACGATTCTGCCGGACTTGCTCGAGACTGCGAAGGCGCGTTGTCATGTAGTTGTTGTCGATGCGCCTCCGGGATTGGGGCCGATCACGAGGCGCGTGCTCGAGTCGAGCCAGCATGTAATCGTGCCGCTGCAGTGTGAGCCGCTGGCGCTTCAGACGACACCGCAGATTCTGCGGGGTATTCAGGATGTGGTGTCGACTAATGATCAGCTCACACTCGACGGAATTCTGATGACGATGTTCGAGCCGGGAAATCCCGCGAGCGAGCGTGTGGTTGATTACGTGCGCCGGCATCTGCCCGCGAACATTGTGTTCGATACGGTGATACCGCGCACGATCGCAGCCGCGGATGCGTTTGCCGCAGGCCAGCCAGTGGTTCTCAGAACGCCCGCCGACCCGGCGGCGCAAGCTTACGTCAGCCTCGCGACCCAGCTAGTCGAAAGGTTCCTATGAAGTCGGCGCGAGGCGCGTTTCCATTCGCGCTTGGGTTATTTGTGATGATCGCGTGGAGTGCGTGCACCAACATTCCAACGTCTGACGACGCTGTGCTGGCGATTGAAATAGACACGTTGCCGGCGCCGGCGGTGGTTTTGAACGACACGCTTCGCGACAGCACGGGTAAAGCGAGTCCGATCAGTGCGAGGATTTTCAACTTCAAGGGCAACGTGATCACGACTGCGCCCGTACGATTTCACGCGCTCGATCGCGGTGTAAAAGTGGACAGCGTGACGGGGTTCCTGATTGGCGACAGCTTGAGAACAACTGGAGCCCGAATCGTCGTCAGCGTTGGATCTCTTCAGGCGATTCAATCGGTCCTTGTTACGCTGAGGCCGGACACCGTCTTCGGCGTGAACAGTCGAGACAGTCTCTCATATTCTCTGCTCGACACCACGAAAAATACTTCCAACGCGCTCTCAGCTCGTGTCTTGCATTCGCTGACAAGCTCTGACAGCGCGGTGAACGCGTATGTCGTGAGCTTCGCGATCGTCTCGCCGACTGACACACTTCTCGCGAAACTTGTAAACGACGCGAACCTACCGTCGCGACGCGATACAACTGACGAAACCGGGACAGCATCGAGGAAGATTCGCTTGAATCCAATTCGTCTCACCACTTTGACGGACTCGATCATCGTCAACGCGACGGTGAAGTATCGTGGTGCACAAGTGCGCGGCAGTCCGGTTCGCCTCGTTTTGAAAGTGAAGCCGGGCTCATGACCGAGCCGAGCAAGGATCGAGTCGAGAGTGGCGGCCCGCCGCCGGTACCGGGAACTCTCAATCAACTTTTCTTCGAGTCGGCCGAGCGTTACGACAAGCCCGATGCACTGCAGTACAAGTTCGGCGGTAGATTCGTGCCGATTTCTCACCGCGAAGTTCTCGATCGCGTGCGACATCTCGCGCGAGGACTGCAGCTGTCCGGAGTGAAGCGTGGAGATCGCGTCGCGATTCTCTCGGAAAATCGGCCGGAATGGGCAATGGCAGACTATGCCTGCCTCACAGCTGCGCTGACCGATGTACCGATTTATCCGACGCTTCCCGCGGAGCAGATCGCGTATGTGTTAGGCAATTCCGGCGCGGTCGCGATCTTTGTGTCGAATGCGGAGCAGGCCGCAAAGATCGCATCGATTCGCGGCGAAGTGCCGGCCTTGAAAACGGTGATCGCTTTCGAAGCAGGAACTCCGACAGCCGACACGACGTTGTCGGCTTTGGAAGAGCTCGGTGCTCGCGACGAAAATGCCGAGTCGATTGCAGAGTACCGGCGTGAAGCGTACGCGGTGCAGCCCGGAGATATCGCGACACTGATTTACACGTCGGGCACGACCGGGCCGCCGAAGGGCGTGATGCTGACGCACGACAACATTCACTCGAACGTTGCCGGCACTCGCGTAAAGATTCCGTTTGCCGGAGACGACGTATCCCTCAGCTTCCTGCCGCTCTCGCACATTTTTCAGCGAATGGGCGATTACATGATGTTCGCGACCGGGACATCGATCGCTTACGCGGAAAACTTCGACAAGGTTCCTGTCAATATTCAGGAAGTTCGGCCGACGATCGTACTTTCGGTTCCACGATTGTACGAAAAGATCTATGCGCGTGTGTTGCAAAATGCGGTCGGGAGCGGAGCGCTCAAGCGCCACATTTTCTTCTGGGCGCGAGGCGTTGCAGAGCAGCGAGCTGACGCACTGCTCGCCGGTCGGCAACCAGGATGGGTCACCGAGCGAAAGTATCGCATCGCCGACAAGCTGGTCTTTGCGAAAATCAAAGAGCGAACGGGTGGCCGGATGCGCTACTTCGTTTCCGGAGGGGCGCCACTCGCACCTGAGATCAACAAATTCTTTTATTCGGTTGGATTGACGATACTCGAGGGATACGGATTGACGGAGACATCCCCGGTGATCGCGGTGAACACTCCGGACGCATTTCGAATCGGAACTGTAGGAAAGACAATCGCGGGTGTTGAAGTGAAGATCGCGGCGGACGGAGAGATTCTGACTCGCGGATCCGGCGTGATGAAAGGCTACTACAACAACCCTGTCGCGACCGCCGAGGCGATCGACTCAGAGGGATGGTTCCACACGGGGGACATCGGTGAGCTTCGCGATGGATTTCTGGCGATAACCGATCGGAAGAAGGACCTCATCGTTACCGCGGGCGGGAAGAAGGTCGCACCTCAGCCGATAGAGAATCAGGTGAAGACCAACAAGTACGTCAGTCAGGCGGTGATGATCGGTGACAAGCGGAAATTTCCTTCACTTCTCGTGGTGCCGAACTTCGAGCAGTTGGAGACGTGGGCGAAGCGGGGCAACCTTCTCTGGACGCAGCGGTCGCAGCTGATCGCAATGCCGGTGGTGCAGGCGAAAATGGAGAAGGAAGTAATGGGCGAGCTCGACGGACTTGCGCACTTCGAGATGCCGAAGAAGATCGCGCTGCTCGAGCATGATTTTTCGATAGAACGAGGTGAGCTCACGCCGACTCAGAAGGTGAAACGGAAGGTTGTCGACAAGAATTACAAATCGCTGATCGATTCGTTGTACGCGGAAGACGGAACTACCTACGCGGTTTGAGGTTCACCAAGTCCCCGACAAGTTCTGCAACTGATTCATTGTCGCCGGCAGCCAATTCCTTGAATTGCGGCGGTAGCGCCACCATCGACTTTGCGTAAAGTCTTCCTCCAGGCTTTAGAAGTCTTGCCGCTTCGCCGAAGAGGTCAGGCGTGGAGTGGGATTCATCCAGAGCGATTCCGTCTAGCGATCTCGACGCGAGCGGAATTTTCGATGACGCTCGAATTTCGGCAACGTCGTCAATCAGATGTGTAGGCGATGGCGAATTGAGCGCGATCACGCGCGCACCGGACGACTCGGCGACGGACGCTGCGACACGCGCAAAATCTCCCGCGAGGAGAACGACCTTACCCGGCGCGATCAAATCCAGAAAAGCAGATAGGCGCATCGCGTAACTGTCGTCGAGCAATATTGGCGGCGGAAAAGCGGCGGTGTCGTCAAAAACTCCAACGCCGTCGCGAAAAAAAAATTCCGCACCGCAAACCGGGCAGCCGAGCTTTGCCTCGATGACGTGTCGGCCATCGACTCGATTGAACGCAGCGACGAGCTGACTTTCCTCGTGTGCTCCAGTACAGCGAAGAAGATCTATTAGCTCGATATACATGCGATCCGATTACGCACGAGAGAGACGCAGCTCGTCGATGTTGACGAGCTCCGGCTGCGTCAACGCGAACATCACCGCCCGGCAAACAGCGTTCGGATGCAGCATGTCCTTTCGCGATGGAAGCGTCGACGTCTCGCTTTCGGTGTCGAGCTCATCCCATAGCTGAGTGTTGACGGAGGACGGAGAAATCAATGTCGCGCGCACGCCGCTTCCCCTGAGCTCCATGCGCAAAACTTCGTGCAGCGCGCGCAATCCAAACTTCGCGGCGTTGTAACCCGCGTTTCCAGGAAATATCTGCCGGTCTCCCGCCGAGCCGATCGTGATCACGTGACCGCTCCTTCGTTCACGCATTTCCGCCAGGAACTCGTGGAGGAGGAGAAACGGCCCAATCAGATTCGTGGAGACTGAAGAGATGAAATCTTCCGGCGACATCTTGTCGATCGGCGCGACGCGGAAAGTCCCGGCGTTGTTCACTACGATATCGGGTGCGCTCCCGAACGCTTCGCGCACGCGAGCGGCTGCTCCAGCAACCGAGATCTGATCGGTAACGTCGCACTCGAGTGGGAGTGCGGCCTTGCCCAGCTCGTCCGCGAGTTTCTCAAGTGCGGCCGCATGGCGCGCCGCGAGCGCAACTCGCGCTCCTTTTGCAACGAGCTGGCGAGCGATCTCGGCACCGATGCCTCGCGAGGCACCGGTGACAATTGCGGTGCGACCCGCGACTGATTTCACTGGATTGCTACCCGGCGTGCGCGAGCCGGAGGAATTCGTCTCGCGTTTTCGGATCATCGCGGAAAACTCCGCGGAGCGCCGACGTGATCGTCTTCGAGTTCTGCTTCTGTACCCCGCGCATCATCATGCACAGGTGATACGCCTCGATGACGATTCCACATCCTCTGGGCCGCAGGATATCACAGAGCGCTTCCGCAATCTGATCGGTGAGTCGCTCCTGCACCTGCAACCGCTGGGCGAAAACGTCGACGATCCGCGGAATCTTCGATAACCCGACGATGCGACCATTAGGGATGTACGCGATGTGCGCCTTTCCATAGAACGGGAGCATGTGGTGCTCGCACAGCGAGTAAAGCTCGATGTCGCGCACCATCACCATGTTTTCGTGCGCTTCCTCGAACAGCGCGTCACCGATGACCTTGCGCGCGTCCTGCTCGTAACCGCGCGTCAGCCATGCAAGTGAAAGAGCAACACGCTCGGGGGTTTTCACGAGCCCTGGTCGCTCGGGATCTTCGCCAAGGAGCTCTAGCTGTCGGCGCACGATCTGCGCGAGCTCATCGATGATTTCGGGAGCGTCGACACCCTCGAGATCGTCGAGAGGCTTTATTCGATCAAGATCCGCTGTACTCGACATAGTTGTTCTCGGTTTCCCAAAGTACCAGTCGCACGAGCCGCGCCGGAGCGATCGCCGGCTGTAGAATTTCCCAGAATGCGACGATGATGTTTTCGGATGTTGGAATTCGCCCGCGCATGAAAGGTACGTCGAGGTTGAAGTTCCTATGGTCCACGAGATTCACGACTTCCCGGCTCACCAGCTCCTTCAACTTACTCAGATCCATCACGTATCCGGTTTGCTCGTCGATCGGGCCCTCGACGGAAACGTCGAGCGTATAGTTGTGCCCGTGCCAGTTCGGGTTGTTGCACTTCCCGAATGTGGCCTGGTTCTGTTCGTCGCTGAACGAAGGATTGAAGACGCGATGGGCGGCGTTGAATCGGAGCCGCCGCGTTACCGTGACGCGAGCCATAGTTGTTTCCGGAGGGCAAAAACTCCGCCGTCACTAATCAGCGGCGGCGGAGCTTAAGGTTGGAACGAAGAGGTTTTTTGAAGCCCCGTCGAATTTTTGAGGCTCTCACCCGTGCTTACCGCCTTCCCCGCACTGGGGCATGACGTCAGCTCGATTTATCGAACCCACCCGAGAGACTTATCGGCTCAAAAAGTGAGCTCCCCGTTCCTCGAAGATGTAACTACACCTTCGATAGGGCTATAATTTACGGGCGGGGCAATTCACCGTCAACGAAATATCAATGGATTTGGGAATCTTCGGCGCTGTAATGATGATAGTGGTCTGGGCCGTTATCGTCGCAACGAGTGAAGCGCCTGGCTACACGCACTTGCTTCTCACGCTCGGCGTTTTTCTTCTGATCTGGCGAATCACGGTGCGCTCGTCGCGCACCCCGAAGCCGCCGCCCGGCTGATAGCGGTTCCCGCCGCCGATAACGTGACCGACGCGAGCGAGTACGCGACAGCGGTTGCAGAGCAGCCACAATCAATGAAGTTGTCGCGCGAGCATCCGGTAGTCGTCACCGGTGCGAGCGGGCTCGTGGGCGCGCATCTCTGTCGCCAGCTCGTCGAAGGCGGATGGAAGGTTCGCGGAATTGTGCGCAATGCCGAGAAGGCAGCGATGAGAATCGGTCATCTCAAGCTCGAGATTCGAGTAGCGGACATTCGTGATGCGGAATCGATGCGATCGGTGCTCGCCGATGCCGGCGCACTCGTGCACCTCGCGGCGATCGCCATCGAGAAAACCGGCGAGAGTTACGAAGCGACAAACACCGATGCCACCGCGATTCTGCTCGACGCGTTGCGCGCTGTGCAAGTCGACCGAATCGTCTACATGTCGCAGAACGGCGCAAACAGCACATCGCGATATCGTTTTCTTCGGAGCAAAGGGGTCGCCGAAAACATGGTGACGTCGAGCAACACGAAGTGGACGGTGCTCAAACCGTCGGTGATTTTCGGTCCCGAAGACGAATTCGTGAACGTGTTGGCTCGGCTCGTCCGATTGTCGCCTCTGGTGTTTCCATTGCCCGGCGGAGGCGTTGCGCGATTTCAGCCGATTGCCGTTGACGATGTTGCACGCGCGATTGTGAAGTGCCTCGAGGATTCTACCTCAGTGCGCGAGACCTACTCACTCGGCGGAAGCGTTCCATTGACTCTTCGTCAAATGACCGAGCGGATCCTCGTCGCGATGCACGCGAGGCGAAAGTTGATTGGAGTTCCCGTCGGTGCATTGCGCCCCCTCATCGCGGCTGGTGAGAAAATGCTCCCGAAGCCGCCAGTTACGACGGGACTACTCGATTTACTCGACATCGATAATGTCGTCCCCGAGAACGATCTCACGACTAAGCTCGGAATCCATCCGGTACCATTTGCGCCCGAAGAGCTTCTTTACCTGCGACAGATCACCGCATCGTCGGCTCTGCGATCATTATTTGGAAAAGCGTGACTGATCGGTCGGCCGTCAGATCTCCCAATTAGAAAAAACGACTCCGCGTTCAGCCTTTTTCTCCGAGAATCCAGAGGCTGACATTCGAAGGTCCGTCCACCGAACTCTCGCTCCGCGTGTAATGAGTCGATGGTACGCCTCGCCGTATTGCCCCTGCACTCTGATCGCAACGCGGCGAGTGCCGCTACGACGAGCATGATCCGCCAGCACCGTGATGAGAAAATCGAAATCACTTTCGTCTCGCGCAGCGAGCTTGAGAACTCTCAGCTCCTCGCGAACGCGGCCCTCGACGAGCGGAACTGAATGCGCGACGGCGAAGGCGACGACCTCGTCGGCGCGCATCACGACGAGCGTGTCGCCGAGCGCGAGTTCCTCGGTCAACTGCATCTCGCGCGAAAAATCGTAACCGGGCAGGAGCGAGTCCGAGAACTTTCTGCATTGCGTCAGCACAGAATCCATCTCTGCCGGTAACAAACCGCCGAGTCGAATCGCGCGTCCGTGAACGGGCTCGGCTGAATACGCCGCATCGACTGTCACAGTGAGCGTCAAATAGCCGGGAAGCATTCCGAGCGAAGAATAGAATCCGATGTTGTCCATCGTCCGCGGCATCGTCTCGAGACCAATCACCTTCGCGTTCTGTCGCTTGAGCCACTCGACGCCCGTGTTCACGATTGTCTTGCCAAGCCCATGCGATTGAAAATCGGGATGAACCGCGAGCGGTCCCATCCATCCTTCCGCACCTGAGAGATGCGTGACGTTGAACGCCGCAATGTTCCCTCTGTCATCGCGCCACAGCATCGCGCCATCCCGCGCATCGGCGATCGCGAATCGCCACACAGCGGGATTGAGGTACGGAACCCGCACTCCCGCCATTCCATCTTTTCGATATCTGTCAGTGAACGCGTCGCTGAATACCGCGTTCAATAGCGGGATGTCGGTTTCGTTGATCCGATACGGTCCATCCGGCGGCGTCTGCTGGCGCCAGGTTCGGGCGACAGCCATTACGCGACTCCCGCGGGGAGCAGCTCGAGAACTTCGGTCGCGGCGCCGCCCGCCGATGATTCGACAATCGACGAGGCAGACGCAGAGTCATAGCGAACGCTGATCACTTGATCGACTCCGTCCCTCACTCCTTCGATGTGTGTTATGAGAATAACCTGCTCGAATCGGTCGCCAAGCGCTCGCAACAGCTCCAGAACGTTGAACCGTCTCAGCTCGTCTAGCGAGCCGAAAATCTCATCCAATATCAGCAGAGAAAATGCCTGACCCGACCTTTCCGCAATCATTTGCGATACCGCAAGCCTCAATACGAGGTTGGCGATGTCCTCCTCTCCACCGGAAAGAACCGGTTTTGTAACTCCATCCTCGAGAATAGTGAGGTTGTACTTCTCGTCCAGCTCGATTTCCACTGTTCGCGAATCCAGCAGCTCGCGCAGGAATCCCGTCGCCAAATCGGAAAGTTCCGGACGCAACTCGGCGTTGAGTGTGGCGCGCATTTCGTTGAAGGCGCGGTCGAGCTCATCATGCAGCCTGCGATCGGCCTCGCGCTGCGCGACGGTCGCCTGAATGATTTTCGACTCCTCGCCGGCAGCGAGCGCAGCCTCGAGCGCATCGCGTGCGCTAGAGAGATCGGTGCGCGACTTATGCAGCTCGACCTCAGCGGCGCGAGCCTCGGCTGAGCATTTCTCGAAAGCCAGACGAATCAGCTCGAAGTCCGATGCAGAAGACGCCATCTGCTTTTGTCTGACTCTGAGAGTGCCGAGCAGTGAGCGAAGTCCGTCGAGCGTCCTGGAATATTGTTCTTTTTCCGTCATCAATTGCGGCTCGCGCTCGGCAAGCGCGCTGAGTCGCGCAGCTTTTGCTTCGAGCGGCGTGAGTCGAGCGATCTCCGAGCGAACAAGATCGAATCGTGCAGCGTCGAAGCCTTTCGAGAGAATCGAAATGTCGCGTCTCATCTGCTCGAGGCGACGCTCCTTGGCCGTGATCTCTCTCACGACACCTGTGAGCTCATGAACCGCGAGCTGAACGCGCGCGAGTTTTCGTTCGAGCGCGCCGGATTCATTCGTCAAAACACGACGACGCTCATCGAGGGCTTTGACTTCAGCGGGCATTTCGGACAGCTGCTCGAAGCGCGTCTTGTAGTAGAGACCGTCAAGGCGGAGCGTCTCGCTCAGACCGTCGAGATGCTCGACGACCGTGTGAAGACTTTCGCCGAGCTCACGACTGCACGTCGGACACGGCGCGTCGGGACCGAGGCTGAGCACTCGCTCGCGCTGCTCCTTCACTTCCGCCCACTGCCGCCTCAGGTCCGTCAGCTTCGTTTCCGCATCCTGTCTGTCGCGAACCCATTCAGTACGCTTCGCTTCGAGCGTGCCCTGCGCTTCCTCGACCTCAGCGCGCTTCTTCTCGAGGTCGACCGTCACTTCCTCTTCTTCGGCGGGCGCTTTCTCAATCGACGCGTGACGGGATTTGAGCTTGTCGATTTCTTCGCGTAGCACCGCCTCGTTTTCGATAAGCGCTTTTCGGCGCCCTTCCTCGCGATATAACTCGTCGAGAATTCCGATCTCATCACGCAAATCCGGAAGCGATTCGATGGCCGTTTGGAGATTCCCCAGCTCCGCACGTGCATCCGAAATTGTGGCGAGCTCAGTCGCGACCCGCTCGAGATTTTTTTCCAATGAGCTGACTTCACGCTCATTGCCGTTTATCTCCGACGTGAGCGCCTGAACCTTGTCGCGGTCGTGCTGCGCCCTCTCCCACTTCGGAGCGATCATCGCGTGTGTGCTCTGTGCGATCGTATTGCGGTGTTCCGCGCTCCGCGTCGCGGTGTTCGCCGCATCTACTCGCACCCTGGCATCAGCGATTGCCCGATCGATGAGAACAGGATCTGCCATCGCCGCGCGCAGACCGGAAATTTCCGCGGTGAGAGCGCTCTTCCTCACGCTCACAAGATCCTGCGCCCAGCGAAGCTTCTCGTATCCGAGAACTTTCGAGAGGAATCTGCCGCGATCGGGTGAGGCCATCGCGGCCATTGCGGCGAGCTCCTTCTGACCAGTGAAGTAAGTCTTGAAGAACTCGTCCTTCGACATTCCCATCAATCGCTGCAGCCGCTCTGTCACCGCACTGATCGAGTTCGCAATCGGCACTGCATCGCCGTCGAGGTAGAGCTCAGCCGAGTTGCGACCTCGAGCGACTCTGAATCGGTGTCGCCCCAGCTCGAACTCGAGCTCGACCTTCATCACTCCTCGACCAACCGGATGCAGCGACACTATCTGATCCTTCGGCGTGCGGCCCACTGCATAGAGAGCGTACGCGATCGCCTCGAGGATGGTCGTTTTCCCCGAGCCGTTCGGACCGATGATGCCGGTTATGCCGGAGTCGAACCGAATTTCCGTCGCGACGTGCTGTCGGAAATTCTGGAGACGGAGCGAGAGGAGTTTCACTCGCTCTCGCCGATTCTCGCCGAGGCTGCGCGATCAGCCTCGCCGAGATAGCGGAGCCCGAGCTCGACCAACGCAGCGCGATCGATTCCGGGAGTGAGCGGACGACGCTCGAGCATGGAGCGCACTGTGTCGGTGAGTGAGCTGCGGCGACCCGGTGCGCCGCTCGCTTCCGTGCGGGTTGGTTGAGGACGTCGCGCATCGAGAAGAAAATGCATCGCACGGCGCTTGAATTCCCGAACCATCCGGTGATCGAGATCGCGTAACACGTGACGCGGCACTTCTCGCACAACGAGCCGAACGATCTTGTCGTCGATGCCTCCTTCACACGCGTCAACAACGGCGCGAATAGCATCACCGAGCTGCTCTGCTGTCAGGCCTTCGGCTGTTAGTTCGGGGAGATCGACTACACGGCGCGCTGATTCGATCGTTCGGAAGTTGTGCACTCCCGTTTCGAGATCTAGCTCTATGAATCCTTTTCCGGCTTTCTGATTCTTGCTTTCCTCTTCGATCTCACCCCAAACGTTCGAGCTCGAGTACTCGATTGATCCCGAGTAGTACGCGTTCGGCGCAACCTTGCGATAGACGTGATAGTGTCCGAGCGCGATGTAATTCCACGCCTCGGGCTGCAATTCCTCGAGCGTCAGATCGTGCGCTGAATCCGACGGGCTGCGCCACGCATAAAGTCCTTGGAATACATCGTGAATCAAAAGAACGTTGTATCGCGCGTCATGGTCCGGCTCGAGTTTTGGCCGGGTTCCATAGGGCACAGCGAGAATTGAAAGCTCACCATTCCGCAACGAAATCCGCTTCGGCTCATCCATCACTACGTGAATACCGAGAGATTCGAAGAGACCGAGCAAGCAGCCCGTCTCAGTCGTACGCGGCGTGTCGTGATTGCCCGCCACAATCACGATGTCAGCATCGGGAAGCATCTCGACAAGACGCGAAAACTGCCTGTACGCGTGAAGGATTGCGGGGTTAGTCGGGCGAACGTTATGAAAGACATCGCCCGCCACGAGGATAAGATCCGGCTGGGCTTCGATCGTCTCGTCAATCATTTTGCGAAACGCATTTCCGATATCAGCTTCGCGCTGATTGAGTCCGGTGGGCGTCTGCCGCTGATATTGACGATAGCCGAGGTGGATGTCGGCGAAATGAATGACCTTCATCGAGATGCCGTGACCTTCAGAGTTTGCACGATTCGCGTATGAACATCCATCGGCTTTCCTGACGCGGAATTACGAACGAGAGTCCAAACATCGATTGTCGCACGAGTGTCGGTAATCCACGCGAGACGCCGGTCGAGCTGCATCGTGCCGGTCAGCGAACCCGACGTATCGGAGTTGCTGCCGTCGGAATGGTCATGTGAGAGGACACCGCGCATTGAAATGTAGGCAACGTTGCCACCCCTGCTGAGTGAGTCGAGCTGCAGAGTCGTTCGAACGAGTCCGGTCGATCCCGGTTCTTCGGGAAGTGGGACCTTCATCTCGTGAATCCACTTTTCTCCGATTGCCAGCGGCTTGCGCGACAATGTCGCCGGCATCTGTCCGAACATCTCCCTGACTTCATCGGTTGCCTGACCAGCGCCGACCTCCACGCTGCCGTCACTCGTAATGCGAATCTCCACGGGGTTCCGTGGAACCGGCTGCTTCAATCGCGGCCGTCCCGGTCCTGGCGATGTGATCACCGAATCGGTGATCGCGATAAGATCTGTCGCATCTCGTGAGGAGTTTCGAACGATAGCGCGGCTGTAAACTTCCATCTTCGTCGTCATCGATCGAACGTCCGAGCAGTTCGTCGGCGCGGTTTTCGGCCGCGCACGCAGAGCACTGCTCTGAGTACCGCAACCGGCGGGCATACCGGTCATCGCAACTTCCTGCTCGAGACGCACACGAAGCGTGTCCCCGACGTGGGGGCGGATCTGCAGTAGAACTGGCTGCTGTGCGCGTGCTGGTACTGAGGCTGCGAAGAAACCAACTGTCGCAACAAAAAACGATCGGAGCTTAGAACCCATACGGATCGTCGATCGGCAATGTGCGAACTGCACGCGTTTCTTCGCGGGAGGCTGCCGCTGCCGCAATTGCCGGCTCTGTCGGAACAATCTTTCTGAACTGCGACTCGAAGTAGCCCTTCACATTTCCGGGACGGGCGCGGATCGTCGCGTCGCGCGCGCGTAAAAGATCGTTCTCATCGTATAGCGCGACGAGCTTTTGAATCCATGGAAGCGTGACTGAATTGTCGAGCGGCCGTAGCGCGCGATAAATCGCGACGTCGAGTCCAGTCTCAACCGACTGCGGATATTTTTCCGCGCCGTCCCTTCCCTGCATTACCGCCGGTCGCGGAAATCGAACAAAGATTGGTTGAGTGAAATGAGGATGACGCACCATCAACTGTCCTTTCTCCAGCGTCGCGAGCTTGGTGCGCGTCGCGGGGCTCAGGACGGAGTAACCAGGAGTTGCCAGCTCGTCCGCGTCCATTCTCCCGAAGAGCGACGTGCCCGAGTTTCCGACAACGCGCCGATGTACCTGCGACCTGAACTGCTGGGCGCTGAAGAGCACCAGACCGAGATACCGTCCCCGCTCGGCGATGTCGAGCAGCATTTTGCGAACGTAAGTGTCGGGACCATCTGAAGACGCGTACTTGTTGAGCTCATCGACAAAGACGATGAGATGTTTTACGCCGAGGTCGCGGCGTTCGAGATGCTCGCGAAGCTTCGAGACGATGCGCGCGAAAATCAGATCCTGCGCGTCTTCCTCGAGCGTCGCTACGTCTACTACATACACCATCCGGTCCTCGAAGCTCCCGAATGGAAGGTCACTAACCGCGCCGCTGTCGGTGACGAGACCTGCGCATCGCGTTGAGATGTTCGAGAGGCGGTTGCGAACTTTTCTGATCGTCGCGATGTGATGCGTGCGCCATGAATCGTTGTTCTTCGCCTCGAGACCTCGCAGCAAATCCTTGAACCAGTCCTCTAGATCAGCGAACGACTGTACTGTATGATCGCGCGAGAGAATGCCGTCCTTCTCGAACACGCGGTCGAGTACGCGCTCGTTGATGAAATCGATCAGCGCGTCTGCCTTCGCGTCGATGTCGTCGCGATTGAGGAGCACCTCAGCATATCTGAGGACTTCTCGCAGTCCCCATGTCAATGGAGTGACATTGTCGAGAAGTGCTTCGTTCGAGCGAAGCGTGTTGAGCTGGAATCCTTTCGCAGTGTAGGGCGCGAAATACTGAATGCGCTCGAACGGCTTTGCCGGCACACCCATCTTTTCGTATAGCTCGACGTCGCGGTCCTCGAGCTTGCCCGGTTGATCCAGGAAGCAGAGATCGGGACCCTTGACGTTGAAGCAAACAGCAGCGATCGATCCTTTGTCCTCGGGAAAATGTGCGAACACCGATGCAAGCAGCCACTCGATCGCGCTTGTTTTCGTCGCGAGGCCGGACATTCCGGAAATGTTGAGATGCGCTGCCTCGGGACCGAGAAGAAAATCCGCGTCGAGGTAGATCGTCGAGTCCGTTGCACCGGCGTGATAAACACCGATTGGAATTCCGGTGCGCGCGCCTTCCTTTAGATAGCCATCCATTCGCAGAGCGACAGCAACGTCTTCCTCTTCCGCGAGATGCACTTCTCCCATCGGAACGGGCTGCAGCGGCTCGTCAGGAATTTGTCGAAGAACCGCCGCGGAATAGAGTCTGATTTCCGCACGCTCGGTAACCGCGAATCCCGCATTCTCGGGCGAGCCATCGTGACCCATCACGTCGTGCATCGGCGACTGAAGGTCCGTGTAGCTGAATCCCTCTATGACAATTCCGTACACGCGGGGAATTTGGCCATTCACCGGATTCGATCCGTCAACGCGAACGATCGTGCCGATTCCTACAGGTGAATCGAGCGCGGTCCAGAAATGAAATTCGTGCGGCGTGTTCGGACGACGCTCGGTCGCAACCACTCGTCCCAGCGGCGCGCTGCTCATGAGATCGCCCTCAAGAATTCTTCGGTGTCGCGAATACCGTATGTCATTTTATCCCAGCGTCCGTCAGGCAATGCGAGCGGCGCGCCTTCAGCGATAATCCAGCGCGAGATTTCATCCGCGCGGGCAGTAAGATCGGCCGACTCTGCAGCTTCGACGCGCACGAGACCGAAGAGTGCGTCACGCCCTGATGCGCCGCGAAGCCGAACGTACCAGCTTGCGACTGCGTGTCTTCGTTGAGAGGAGACACGAAACACTGACGAGCGCTCGCCCGATTCCAATCCAACGACAACTCGAAATGCGTCACCGTCGGCGTAAAGAGTGCGATGACTCTTCACGACTCCAATCGTGAGTGGGGATTCGGCAGTGATAGCGCTCGCAGCGATGCTTCCATCTACGTAGAGCGGCTCCGACTCTTCGATGCACCACGCTTCAGCGAGACTCTGCTCGAGATCTTCGCGATCGCGTTGGACTTTTTGAATCGCGCAATCGAGAAGCGCGGCGGGATGACGCGACGGAAATTTTCCCGACGCATCGGTTTCGGCGGTGTCCACAACGCGTGGATCGTTGCGCAATGCGGGATTGATGTCGTCCAGATATCGAAGGGGCAGATAGTATCTGCGACTCACCGCAGGCGCGCGCTTTTCCCACGCCGTGAGCCTTCGATTGTGACGAACACGAATGGCGGCAGAAACCGTCGCCCAAACGATCGGAATTCCGTGAGAATGATTTACGATTCTCACGTCCTGTACGCCATCGAGAAATCCAGCGAACTGCGATTCGAGCTTCGCACCGCGACTCGGCGCAACGCGAATCGCCTTTAGCTTGCGACCTTCGATGACGTTCGGCGCATTGAGTACCGGCGGCTCATCCGCTCCCGCGCGAGGCTGGGACTCGTTGCCAGCGAGATCGATTGGACTCGAGTCGGGAACAGCGCGCATGATGAAGCGTCGCGCTGCATGAATCGATGTCGGCCAGCTGAGCTCGTTGTCTCCGCGGTCCAAATCGGTCGCTGTCACTCCAGCCCGATGTCCCACGCCTGCTCCAGATCCTTCTTCGAGTACGCGCGGAACGCGGTGAGCGTCTGCGTATTTTTTATTCCCGGCACCGCCGTGATGTGCTCGGTCACAACCGACGCCACTCCCTCATAGTCATTTACTTCGATGATCGCGACGAGGTCCCATTCGCCGGAGACAGAATAGACCTGAGAGACCCCCTCGATTCCGGCGATTTTCATCGCGCATTGCGGAATCAGCTTGGGATCGGCTTTGACGAGCACGATGGCGGTGATCATTGGCGGGTTTTTGAGGGCCAGCTGTAGGTGCACGCCGGCGGGCGACACCGGATGGAAGGTGCTATACTTCCGACTCGAAGATAGCAAAACTCACGTACGACTATAACAGTATCGGCGCGGTCAAAGCCGCGCCATGTGGCATTGTGGAGCAGAAAATCTTGGAACCGGAAGAACGAGAGGCCGCGACGGGCCGAAGCCGCAATGTCGTGCACATTCTGCCCCAGTCCGTTGAGTCCGTGCCGCGATTCCTCACCGCACCTCTCGAGCGCGTTGACCCGAGCGCAGGTGGAACGCAGCTCGCAGTCGTTACCGAGGACTCGGAGAGCGCAGTTGCCCTGGCCGAGTCGGTGTTGAGGCTTACCGGGATGGGTGGTATCGAGCTTTTTCCGGTGACGAGCGTCCGACGGGCCGCGAGACTGATGCAGGGCCGCCCCGTTCTGGCAATCGCCGGATCGGCCGCCGATCTTGCCGGGCTCATTCGAGGAAGCCAGCTCAAGCTGCAGGACGTGCGCACGCTTGTGATCGCCTGGGCAGACGACGTTTTCGGAGGCGATTCCGAAGCAAGCGCCGCTGTCGAGCTCGTGATGACGGAGCTGCCAAAAGATGCGGCACGCGTTGTCGTGACTGACCGTGCCGACTCACGGTTGGATCTTTTCGTCGAGCGGTACCTGCGTCGGGCCCGACGCGTGGACGAAACGGAGGCCCCCGACATATCCACTCCGGTGTCGCTTCAATACGTGACCGTCTCGGCCGCGTCGCGCATGCGCGCCCTGAGGCGACTGCTGGATGATCTCGACCCGCCATCGGCGGCGGTCATCGTCGCCTCGACCGAAGAGGAGGTGGCCGTGTCGAGTCTTCTTCGTGCTCTCGGAAACTCGAATGAAGTGACGGTGCACGTGGCGGGCGAGCAAGCGGCGCCGACTGCTCACGCGGTCATCTTCTTTGGAATGCCGGCGTCTCGACAGCAGCTCAACGCGGTTGCGGCGACTAATCCGGTGAGCATCATCGCGCTCGTGCAGCCGCGGGACATTGAGCGACTTCGAAGAGTGGCCGGCGCTGATGTGAGGCCGCTCACCATTTCGACCGCGGGGAAAACAGCCCGCGATCGCGAGCGAAATCTGCAGCGCGAGCTATCGGCAGTTCTCGAGGCGGGCGTACCAGCGCGTGAAATTCTCGCGATCGAGCCATTGCTCGACCGGCAC
>JBGQKT010000032.1:0-21474 GCA_041499635.1 Gemmatimonadaceae bacterium | reverse complement strand
TCACATTCGGCAGCTGGTACATCGCACCAGTACCTCTTGCCGCCGCACTGGGCATCATGATGCTCGAGCTGTTCATCGCGTTTCTGCAGGCGTTCGTGTTCGCGTTGCTCACCTCCGTGTTCATCGGATTGATAAGAGAAGGTGCGCATTGATTTTTTGTAGCCGGCCGAGTGGCCGGCGAATCTCGCTGGGACGATGAGTCCCGCTGGCGAGTAGCGTCGGTGGCGCGGTTCTCCACCATCAGGCAGTAACTGAACGAGGTTCATCAAATGTCACTGTATCCGCTGCTTCAGGCAGTCGAATCGTTCAACCAGAACTACACCGCTGCATGGGCGCAGCTCGGCGCAGGTATCGGCGCCGGCGTCGCCGTGATTGGAGCGGGCATCGGAATCGGCCGGCTCGCCGGTCAGGCAATGGACGGCATGGCGCGTCAGCCGGAAATGGCAGGTCGTCTCCAGACGGGCGCGATCATTTTCGCGGCGCTCATCGAAGGAGTCGCGTTGTTCGCAATCGTCATCGCGTTCCTGATCCAGGGAAAGTTCAAGTAAGAAATCTTTTCGGGGCCCGCGCGTCGTGCGCGGGCTCCATCAAACGTCATCCAATGATTTGATATGCACATGATTCTCCCACTTCTCCTGATTCAGGAAGCAGCGACTCAGGAAGCGCCGAGAGGACTTCTGTCGCCGAGCGGCGGGTTGATGTTTTGGACGCTCGCTGTGTTCCTGCTGCTCTGGTTCATTCTGCAGAGGTTTGCGTTCGGGCCAATCACCGCTGCAGTCCAGGCGCGCGAGAAGGCGCTCGAGGATGCGATCCTTGCGGTGCAGCACGATCGCGAGGAAGCGAAACGAATTCTCGAGGAGCATCGCGAGGAGATCGAAGCCGCACGCGGCGACGCGCAGCGTCTGATTGCCGAGGGGAGGGCGGTGGGCGAAAAAATTCGTGCGGAAATGATCGAGGAGACGCGCGGGCAACAGCAGGAAATGCTCGAGCGCGCTCGTCGCGAAATCGAAGCTGAGAAAGTGCGCGCAATTCTCGAGCTGCGACATGAAGCGGTTGATCTTGCGATTGCCGGCGCGAGCAAGGTGATCGAGAAAAATCTCGATGACGAGTCGAATCGCAGAATCGTCGAGAGCTTCCTCGCTTCGATTCCCGTCACGCCGGCGAAGCGCTGATGCGCGAAGCGACCGTATCGCGGAATTACGCCGAGACGCTGCTGGAGCTTGCGCGTCGCGCGGAAGATCTTGCGGGGTGGGGCAAGCTCATTCAGGACGTCGCGAACGCGATGGAAGATGACGCGACGCTGAGATTATTTCTCGAGTCGCCGAAAGTGAGCGAGGCGCAGAAGTCGGCGGTAATCACTGAAGCGCTGAGCGATCGTGTGCCCAGGCATTTTCTGCGATTCCTGCTGGCGATGATTCGGAAGCGTCGTCAGATGCTGATTCCCGAAATCGCGACCGAGTACTTCAATCTCGTCGATCAGTCAGAGGGTCGGATTCACGCGAATGTCACGGTTGCCCGTGAATCCAGCGAGAGCGAGCGAAATGCAATTGCCGAGCATTTGTCGAAGGTGCTGGGTAGGCAGGCGGTGCTGCATGTGAATGTGAATCCGGCGATTCTCGGCGGAGTGATCGTCAAGGTCGGAGACACGGTGATGGATGGATCGGTGCGGAGGAAGCTCGCTACGTTGCGCCGCAGGATTCTTTCCGGGACGACCTAGCTCGCCAGAGCAGTTGTTACGCCGCGCTCGTTCAATGAGCGCGGCATGGCCGATAAGCTAAGCCACAACGTGAATACCGCGCCCACTCCGTCTGCATCCGAGAGGGTGATGTCGCCGCCGAGTAGCCGCGCAAGACGACGGCTGATGCCGAGTCCAAGTCCATTTCCATTCGACGAATTTCCGTTTTTGCTGTCGACACGGAAGAATTCTTCAAAGACTTTCTCGTGCAGCTCGGGCGGAATGCCGGGGCCGGTATCGCGGATTTCTACTCCGATTACTTCGCCGCGCCTGGACGCCTGTTTTGGATCAGTGATGCTTGCGTGAATGCGCCCGCCCGGAGGCGTATACTTGATCGCGTTCGACACGACGTTCGAGAGAATCTGGCGAACGTGGGTTGGGTCGGTCACGATTGGCGTCGGCGGTACAGCGACATCGAGCTCGATCTCGCGCTCGCGCGCCATTCCCCGGTGATCGTCGAAAACCTGACTCACGATTTCGCTGAGGTCGCTCGTCGTGTACTGGACGCGTAGCTCTCCGTCGTCCCGCGCCAGCTCGAGGAGATCGGCGATGGTGTGCGACGCGGTTTGAACGAGGCGATTGATGCGATGTACCATCTCGAGCTGGCGAGGCGGGACGGGCCCGACGATTCCGTCTTCGATCAACTGCGCGTAGCCCGAGGCTGCCCCGAGCGGATTTTTGACATCGTGGGTTACGCCGCGAAGCAGCGCCGCGCGTGCTTCACCTGCTCGGACTGCTTCCTCGCGTTTTTGTTCGGCCAGTCGGGCAAAGCGCAGTGTCCGTTGGCCAGCCAGGATCACGAAGACCATTGCGACGAGCGCGATGGGTGCGAGGATAGCGGCAGTCATGACATCGATTCGCTCGAGCCGGAGCACCTCGGTGCGCCGCGAAGTCGACATCGTGGTGAGCAGCGAATCCAGTCGCTCGGCAGAGGCGAGCAATTCCAATCCTTGTTGTACCGAGCGAGCGGTGCCGTCGTGAGTGGAATGATCCCACGCATCGAGCCGATCATTCAAGTCTGTGTAGTAGGCGATTGCGGACGGTCCGAGCTGGTGCACAGTTGCTCGCAGCTGTGCATTATCGGCGTCGCGTTTGGCTTTGGATGCAAACGCGGGAATGTCTGCTGGTGGCAGTGCGCTGTTGCGAGCGAGGAGCTCGCTCGCGAAAGTTGCCTCGAGATCATTTACGGGAACGCGTGCCGCCTCGCCTGCTGCGACAAGCTGAGCTCGCAGCTTGCCGAGGCGCTTGTCGACGACAGCGGGAACCACCAGCAGCAGGAGCAGCGCCAGGATGGCGAATGCCGAAGGCATCCACCACCAGCGGCTGAGCAATGGCGCCGCGATGGGTGTAACGGATTCGTGGTTGGGTGATGCGCGCACGTGCCTTGGTCAGCAAGGGGTTCACCCTTGGTACGCTCGGCGCGCCGGGTTTGTTGGCCTGCTACTTTCCGCTCTGCCCCGGAAGAAATTGCCAACGCGCGGATGCGACGGCGGCGATGGTCAAATCGCCCGGAATCACAGGAGTTTGGGGATAGCCACCGCTCGTTGTTCCCGATATCACGACGCTCTCGAGCTGGGCAGAAACGATTGGCTGTGAGGGCAGGCCACTCGTCAGATAGATCAGTTTCCCCAGCGTCCCACCGGCAGCTTGTGCGAGGACCTCGGCATCGCGCCGAGCATCCGCAACAGCGAGAGCGAGAGCAGTGCGTCTCGCTTCTTTTGAGTCGGCGCGAACGAATTGAATGTTCGACACCTGAGTCGCGCCGCCTGAAAGTGCAGCGTCGATCAATTTTCCCACTTCAGTTATGCGAAGTGCTTCGACTCTCAGGTTATTTCTCGCGATAAAACCGATCTGTTTGTTCTTCTCGTAATCCGGATAGAGCGAATAGCCTCCGGTCGTGATTTGTGCGGAGTCGACGCCGGCGGACCGAAGCGATGCGATTGTTTTCAGTAGTCGCGCAGCGTTGTCGCCAACTGCTGCGTTCGCTGAGCCCGAACGTGTCTCGATTCCCACATTGAGGATTGCCTTGTCCGGCGCGACGTGAACCTCACCTCGGCCAGTCGTTGCGATTTCGGGAATGGCGGGTGATGGATTTTGCGTTTGCGCGGCCGCGGGCGCTGCCACGACGCTCAGAATTAGAAGAAGTTTTTTCATGTTATTAGACTGGGGTGAGGCAATTTCCTGCACACTACGGACCGCGGTCATTTTTCCAGTAGCGATCAGGAAAAGGTCGGTTACGTTATGGCGTCCTAACAGGAAGCAGATAGTGGAGAAGACCGTGATCCGTATTTGCTTCATGAGTATCGCGTTCGTAACGGCGTGCGTTCCGCCTTCCGAGGTTGGTCGCTTCGCGAAGTCTGCGAGCGAGACAACGGCTGAGTTTCCGCCGGTCGCGAAAGAGATGTACGCGAGATCGCGACGATCGTATCACCGAGCTTGCGAAGAAAAGGGAAGCGATCACGGCGTACGTAAGAGCGCTGGACGCGGTGCGCGACGGGCATCAGAAGCTGTACGATCATCGGAATGAATTGCGCGCAAAGGTTCTCGCTGCGGAGCTCGCGGATCAGACAGAGACGCTCCAAAGAATTTCGCGGCAGCTCGAGAAGGCGTTCTAACCACACGAGAGGAGAAACGCCGAAATGGCTGAGCTGACTGCGGAGGAAGCGAGAAAACTCGCGCGATCGTTCTACGATCTTGCCGGCAACCTCGGCAAATTCCGATTCGACAACTGGACGCGCATGCAGGACGATGAGCGGACGGAGCTTGAAAAAATCGAGTGGAGACTGTTGACCCAATCGTCTGAGCTGGCGACGCGCGCGATCCGGATATCGACTGACGATCTTGATGAAGCCATCGACGAAATCACGCGAGCGACGAAGCGGATGACGCGCGAATTGCAGCGGATCGGCGACGCGAAAAAGGTTCTGAGAATTGCAAACAAAGCGCTGAGACTCGGAGAGGCACTGTTTACAGGCAATGCAACCGCAATTGCGAACGCAGCTTCAGCAGCTATCTCCGCCGCGGCAATCGACGAGGACGAAAAGTGAGATCTGCGCGTCCTGAAGATGTTGCATCACCGGAAAACATTGTGGTGGCGGTTTATGAGATCCTTTCCGGGCACGCTGGCGACGCGCGCGATTGGGACCGCTGGCGCACTCTATATGCGCCGGACGCGCGACTGATGCCGATTGAGAAGGATTCGACCGGTTTAGTGAAGCCGAGCGTGTTCAGTCCGGATCAGTACATCGAGTCACGCACGGTTTTGCTCGCCGCGAACGATTTCTTCGAATGGGAAACGTCGAGAGAGGAAAGGCGCTCCGGGAGAATGGCACACGTGTGGAGCAGCTACGATGCTGCGCGCACTCCGCATGGAAAGCCAATTCGTCGAGGTGTTAACAGCATCCAGGTGTGGAACGATGGCTCGCGGTGGTGGATTCTCTCCGTCATTTGGGACGCAGAGAACGCAGCGTCAATCAGCGACGAGGAATGACTCCCTTTAGCTGATCTCTTCCCACGGAGTCTGCGAGTGCGACCATTGCACGCGATCCGGATGAAAGAGATGTGCGAGCAGCTCGACTCCTTCAGCGAAACGAGGTCCAGGCCGAGCGAAGTACGCATTGGCATCGACCGCAAACACACGCGCGTCGAGATCACGCGGCATTGCGCGCGCGAGCTGCACTGAATCATCCAGGCGGTAACCGCACGGCGAAACGATTATGATGTCTGGCGACGCAGCTCTGACGTCGTCCCATGTCATGCGAACAGAATCCTCGCCTGCGCGGCCGAGTGGATCGTTACCACCGGCGAGAGCGATCATCTCCGGAACCCAGTGGCCGCCGCAAAAGAGGGGATCGGTCCATTCGAGAAAGACGACGCGTGTTGGTGGCGCATCGGAAACAGCATTCTTGATTCGTTCGATACGTTCACGATTTGAACGAACAAGTGATTCCGCTTCACGATCGCGACCAATCGCTTTTCCTACAGCGAGAATGTTCTCTTCGATCTCGCCAACATTTCTCGGCGTGAGAAAAAGAATCTGCGGCATCACGTCGAAATCCTGAACGGCGCGACTCAGCTCGTTTCCCGACGGCGCGCAAACGCGACAAAGATTCTGGGTGATGATCACATCGGGGCGCAGCTGACGCAGCAGCACTTCATCGATCTCATACATCGACGCACCCGTTGCCATTCGCTCGGCAACAGCGTGATCGATCTCGTCGGGCGTCGCACCGTCAAGATGGAGAGCAGGGCGGCTCACGACCGGAAGATCGATTACGGAGGCAGGGTAGTCGCACTCATGTGAGCGGCCAAGCAGCTCAGCACCTGCGCCGAGGGCGTAAACCGTCTCGGTGCCTGCAGGTAGGAAGGAAACAATACGCGGCATTGCTACAAGATATCGCAATACATGAAGCGATCGTCGCGCAGAACTTTCTCACCAACGCGATAGACGATCGGCGCGCTGAAGCCCGGGCCTCTGGACACGAACGTGTGGAATTCTCCCCGCTCGCCGCACGGATCGACCGATGATGGTAGATCAGCGAGAAACGATGAGTCGAACGCGCGTCCCGCAAATGAAGCATCGAGCTGCGTCGTATCGACGCATACAATCCGGGCTAAAAATCCATCATCAATGAACCCCCGTGCGAGTGCAGTAGTTTCCTCGCCCCAAATCGGAAACACGGGATCAAAACCGCTGCCGGCGAGAAGGCGTTCGCGATAAGCCCGGACGTCCTCGAGAAAGAGATCACCGAACGCAATGTGCGACACATCCCTCAACTCTTGTCGAATCTCCGAGAGCGCCGAATGAAATGCGGCTTCGTAGACATCGTTGGTGCAGCTCGCGGGCAGCTCGATTTCAAAAAGGGGAATACGCAGTCGTTCCACCTGCGCATCGAGAAGCGAGCGTCGCACGCCATGAACGCTGATGCGATCGTACTCGCTCGTCACACTCGTAAGGAGGGCGGCGACTTCGATGTCAGGTTTACGGCGAAGAGCCTGCAGGGCAAGCGCACTGTCCTTACCGCCACTCCAGCTAAGAACGACGCTCATGGAGGGCAGGGGGCAGGAAGCATGCCCGTCCGATTTGCCCTCGCGATGCGTGACGGGAGATATTAACGCATGAACCAAGCGAACAATGGCGGCAACGCGCGGTCGAGCAAAGTGGACGTCATAACTGTCCCGAAACCGTGGGGACACGAGACTATTTGGGCGCACACCGATCGGTACGTCGGAAAAATTCTTCACATAAAAGCGGGTCAGGCGCTGTCCGTTCAGTACCACAATCGAAAAGACGAAACGGTGCACTTATTGAATGGTGACCTGATCTATCGCGTGAAGCTGGGCGACGAACTGGAGGACATGCGATTGACCAAGGGACAATCATTCAGGATCACGCCGGGAACGGTTCATCAAATGGAAGCGATTACCGATTGCGACATTCTCGAGGTGTCGACGCCCGAGCTGGATGACGTCGTGAGATTGCAGGATCGCTACGGCCGCGAGGGAACGAGCGCGCCATGAAGGTGATCATTCCGCTGGCGGGAAAGGGAACTCGGCTTCGTCCGCACACGCACATCACGCCGAAGCCGATGCTCAAAGTCGCCGGCAAGCCGGTGATGTCCTACATCCTCGAAGATCTCGAGAAACTCGGCGACGTTCACCAGATCATCTACATCACCGGGCATCTCAAGGAAAAAGTCGAAGAGTTCGTGCGCGCGTCGAGCAATATCGATTCGGTGTTCATAGAGCAGAAGGTGCAGGATGGAACAGCGGGCGCGGTGGCACTCGCTCGCGATCACGTAGACGAGCCGGTGTTGATCATTTTCGTCGACACGATCTTCGACGCTGATCTATCGGTGGTGAAGCGCACTGACGCAGATGGAATAATCTGGGTGAAGGAAGTCGAGGATTATCAGCGGTTCGGCGTCGTCGTCACTGATAAAGACGGCAACATGACGCAAATCGTCGAGAAGCCGAACACACCGATATCGAAGCGTGCGAATATCGGCTTGTACTACATCAAGAATTGGAAATTGCTGTTCGAGGGGATCGATCACGTGCTCAAATCCCCGAAGCATCAAGGCGAATATTTCCTGACCGATGCGTTTCAGTATATGATCGACAAAGGCGCGAAGATAAAAGTGATCGATGTCGAAGGCTGGTACGACGCCGGCAAAATCGAGACGCTCCTCGAGACGAATCACACGATGTTGACGAGGGGTCGCGCGCGGCGGCCGAATAAGCTCGATGGCTCGACGATTGTCGATCCGGTTTACATCGAAGACAACGTGACGTTGACTCGATCCACTGTTGGACCCAACGTTTCGATCGGCACTGGAAGTGTGATCGAGGATTCGACGATCGACAACACGATCATAGGCGAGAAGTCGAAGATCACGCGGTCGAAGCTGAGCAATTCGCTCGTTGGTGACGAAGCGATAATCGAAGGCGTGAATGGCACGATGACCGTCGGCGACAACTCCGAGGTCAAGGCATCCTAAAGAAGCTCAGCAAGAATGTCATAGCGCTCGGTGGAGTAAGCTTCTTCACCGACGTTTCGACGGAGATGATTTATCCGCTGCTCCCACTTTTTCTGAGCAGCGTGCTCGGCGCCAGCGCGAGCTTCATTGGTGTAATCGAAGGCGCGGCGGAGAGCGTCGCCGCCCTGCTCAAGCTTGCGAGCGGCTGGTGGTCAGACCGCGTGAAGAAGCGAAAGCCACTCGTGGTTTTCGGCTACGGTCTCGCGACATTGGTTCGACCATTCACTGCGCTGGCGCAGAATGCCACGCAGGTATTGTTGATCCGTCTCGCGGACCGAGTCGGGAAGGGAGTTCGATCTTCGCCGAGGGACGCATTGCTGGCGGATTCGATAACTGATCCTTCGATGCGTGGAAGGTCCTTCGGATTTCACGCTGCTGCTGACAATGCGGGCGCGGTGCTCGGGCCGCTGACAGCGTTCGCATTGTTGAGAGGAATGCATCTTTCGTTGCGCGGAGTGTTCTGGCTCGCGGCGATTCCGGGGGTCATCGCGTTCATCGTACTCGTAGTTGCGGTGAAGGAAGTTGAGCGTGCTCCGGAATCTCATAGCGATGAGAAAGCGAATGTACCAATTGAGGCTGGCAGCCTTGGCGGCCGATTCTGGGTTTATCTCTTCGTTGTTCTGGTGTTCACGCTGGGGAATTCGACGGACGCGTTTCTATTGTTGCGCGCGAATCAGCTTGGAGTCGCGGTTGCGCTCGCGCCGATACTCTGGGCGCTTCTCAATTTCATCAAGGCTGCGCTTGGAACATGGGGTGGTGGCTTGTCGGATCGATTAGGAAGAAAGCCGCTGATCATTGCGGGATGGATCATCTATGCGGCGGTGTACTTCGGATTCGCGCGAGCGACATCGGCGTGGCATGCGTGGGCGCTTTTTGCGGCGTATGGATTGTTCTATGCGTTCACTGAGGGGACAGAAAAAGCATTTGTCGCCGATCTCGTTCCGAAATTGCGGCGAGGCGCGGCATATGGTTGGTACAATCTTGCAATCGGGCTTGGTGCATTGCCGGCGTCGTTGATCTTTGGCGCGATTTGGGATCGATCGAGTCCGCAGACTGCATTTCTATTTGGGGCGAGTCTGGCGCTGCTTGCTGCGATTGGAATGACAGTTGTGAGGCCTTCACCGCGATCTGAATGAGCAAACGTTTTTTATCCTGCATTCTCGTTTGCGCCTGTGTCGCGCAAGCTCAAGCTCAGGTCTCTGTGCAACCGTCGATTCGTGTTCCTCTCTTCCGGAGCCGTGATGCGGTCATCGGGCTAGGGGTAGCCGCATTGACGGCGGTGACGATGTCTGTCGATGAGTCAGTCGCGCGTGATCTGCAACGTTCGTCAGCTCAGACGAATAGCGGACTGAAAGGGACGGCGAATGTGTTCAACGTGATTGGGTTTCCTGGTTCGGTCGTGTTGAGCGCGAGCACCTATTTCTTTGGGCTCGCAAAACATTCGCGGCCAATCGCCTCGCTCGGAATGCATACCGGCGAGGCGATCGTGCTGGGTGGCGGCCTCGCTGAGGGATTGCAAATGGCAATTGGCCGAGCTCGGCCGCAGCGCGATGTGAACGACAACGACGATTTTGTTTTCCGGAAGGGATTCTCGAACGACGATTACACGTCGTTTCCTTCAGCGCACACGACCGTTGCGTTTGCGGCGGCGACTGCGGTGAGTCGTGAAGTTGGTCGGTCGTGGCCCGCTGCGAGCAAATATGTAACGCCAATCAGTTACTCGGTCGCGATGCTCGTCGGTTTGTCGCGGATGTACAAGAACAAGCATTGGGCGAGCGACGTTGTCGGGTCTGCCGGTTTGGGAATTTATTCCGCCGTGTTATTCGACCGTTACAACCTCGCGTATCCTGACAATGTTTTCGAACGAACGTTTCTACCGAAGTCGATAGCGCGCACACGAAGCGGATTCGCCCTCTCATGGACCGTTGTCACGCGCTAAGAATTGTTCTTAGCATATCGCGTCGGGGGCACCCCTGAGGCGCACGTCGCAAGGAGCGATTTGCCAGCACTTTCTATTTCTCACCGCTCACAAGCCTTTTTGTGGTGAGAAATCAGATATGACTTAGCGGCATGACCTGGTTGGCGTCAGCTTAACAACAGTGACGGAGTCGACGCTCCAAAGTCGTTGGAATGTCCGCGAATACCGCTCGGTTGTGTGATCTTGTCGTCGCACCCAGGCCTCCAGAGCAAATGATTTCGTTGGCGCCGCATGAGCTCGCCAAGCGGAATCTCCGATGAGTTTGGTTACTGGGCCAAGCCTGCCCTCGAAAAAACCGACATCCTGCGGATGACTGCACGGAATGAAATCGCTGGTGTCGTGGCCGTAAAGGTAAATCCCACGAACGTACTGGAGGTTTTGCGGAGGCACTGTGTATCTGAACAACGAATCCAGGATTCCCATGATATGAAGCGCGTTTGCGCCCTCTGGCGGTCGGTACACCTGCGGGTTGTGGTATTGATATCGACGGTATGACGTGTCCCTCCGCGCCTCCACACGAATGACCCAGCCATCTATCACCATGCCTCTGCTGGGTACCTGGCTTTCGTCGGGAAGATTCCACGCGTTTGCGCTGTCGAGCGAACCAAGAAGTGCGCGCCAGTCCGGTTCTCTGGAGAATCGTACGACACATACCGTTGCGTCTTTGCCGCGCACGATTGTCCGACAGCGCCCCGCTTCGTTTTCGGTAAAGCGCTGTTCAGCGCCCAGCGACTCATCGAATGCCGAGTCGTCGACTGGCCAATAACGAAACAACACGCCCGAAACACGCCCTGCCTGCTCGTGCACTATCAGACCCGAACGCGGGTATGCAATCACGATTCCAGTGTAGATTCGAATTTCCCTCGTCCCTTTCTGAAAATTCGTCGTTCGGAGCCGTGGAATCCCCAATGGCTCATGTAGTGCTTTGCTCTCTTCGAGGGGGGCGACCTCACCGCGGATGTCGTAGAGTGAAACGGGGATGAGAAGGTCGGATGGAATGTTCCGCGACGCCACAGAATTGTCGGTATGATTGAGCAGTGATGAGCAACCGGCAAGGATTGCAAGTGTGGCGAGATTTCCGACGAGTTTTCGCATACGTAAAAGACGACGTACGCGTGCATATTGACACATGGACTAAGTTCAAAAAGGGCACTTCCTGATGCAAAATCAGCATTTCGGAACGCCAACACGCGCACTAATCTGGAATATTCGACAACAGGGAACTCGCTTGCTCGGTTTTCCGAAAATCTTGCTGGTCATTTCCCTGATGGGGTCGGGTGTCAGCCCAGGTGATAACCGGAAATGTGCGAGACCTCAGTTCGGGAGATCCGGTATACGGCGCCATTTTCATTTGGCTGCGGACAATCGGACAGTGAAATTCGGAGCGATTGCCGTTTTTTCGCTATTGTCCGCCTGCGCCCACGTTCAGTCCCCGATGCGCATGGACTCGCCGCTCAAGTACGAGCTTACCAACGCGTCAATCGACGTCGACGCGCCTGCTCCGACCACTGATGACGTGATCGCCACACCACTGCTCGAGGAAGTATCTCCAAGCGAAGACTCTGCATTTCGCGCAGAGTCGGTTCGATTGGCTTCACATTCGGAGGCTCGCTGCCGGATACTTGCCGATGCCGTGCGTGCGCACCTCGACGACGTACGCATGTACGAGAATGCAATCGTTCGCTATCTCGGACCATACAAGTTCTATGGCGTTGGTCACTCGTACCAGCGCGATGGCCAATGGATGATTCGAATCGCTCGTCGGCTCGACGACTTGAATCCGCGCACTATCGCTGAGGAGACACGAACGCTGCGACATGAGATGTCACACACCTTGGGCGCTACGGAGCAGCGCGTGGGCGAGGAGTGGTCCGCCAGAGATTACGCTTACCTATGCGCATAGGTGCGGCTTTACGTACTGGCTCCGTGATCTAGGGAGTCGATGGCCACGGTGGAACAAAGTCGATCGGCGTGATACCGCTGATGCGCTCGAAATCCTTCACGTTTTCCGTGACCACGGTGATGCCCGCCTCGCGGCATGAAAGCGCAAGGAGGATGTCGTTCACCAGCCCCTTGCTGACCTTACGCAATTCGAGGTGATTGCGAACTACAAGCTCCGAGAGCACTGCACCAGAGTCCAGCCACGCCGAAAAAGATGGCGTGACAAGGCGGCCACGACGTCGGAATGGTTCGACTACTCCCGTCTCGAACCGTCGACCTGCAGTTCGCGACTGGACACCAGCCCTGAGCTCCTGCACAACAATTGCGCTCAAATACTCGTGTGGCGCGAAGGTTGTATGAAATGCCGCCAGTTCGATTGCGGCGGAGGAAGTCAGCATTCCGGCTATGAATAGGTTTGTATCGAGAGCGTACTTCGCTCGTCGTATTGGTCTTGACACCTGCCCGCCTCGTTAGCGGCCGAAGTCTGCGACGGGTATTCCGTACATCGCGCGCACTCCGTCGACGAGCTCTTTACGGAATATCACCATGTCAAGGGCCGTTGAGATTGCCTCAGTCTCTGTCTTTGCCCCAAGAATGCGACGCGCGGCGTCGAGGCTGCGCTGATCCAGCCGTACGTTCTTACGGGCGCGACGTCTTCGGGAGCGCTCTTGCTGAGGTTTTTTGATTTGTGCCTCCTCTGATCTGTACGGAATAAGATAATGGATGTACAACCGAGGCGAAGGCTGAGCGCCTTGCAGGAGTCATCAAATCCGCGCAAGATTCTTCTGTATGGCACTAGATTGAAGGGTACTTTCTAGGAGAGGAGGAATGACCGGTCATCTCAGCGGCAGGGCCGTCACGCGTACTATTGCCGCCGCTGTCAATGTCGGCTTGATTCTCGCGTGTACCGCTCCGCAGTTAGCACGAAGCCCCGACGCTGCTGCCAAGCCGTCAACACGCATCAGCACGATCTTTACCGATACGTCGCTCTTCCGGCGGACGTGTATAGAGGCTGACAGTGGGCTTACTCCGGCTATTGGTCGGTGCACTCCTCGCGACCAGCGCGTGCGCATCCGATAGCGCCTTTCAGCCAGTCTTGCCGTTATAGGAATCATTCAAACTGTACCAGTACCTTGGAATGAATTGGCCGACCAACGACGACAAGCAGCTCGCACTCAACATCCTGCATTGCTGTCGGGGCCTATTGGTTCGGGAAACTTATTGTCTCTGCACAAAACCTACACTTCGTTGATTCAAAAGGAGCATAGCGCGCATCTGCGCGATGCCTATCATGGTGCGAGATGCGTCCTTTCGGATTCGATGACATAGCCTTGATCGGAATTTCCGCGCTGATTGTCTGGGCGGCGAAGGGAAACGCGCAGACTGCGACTGCGCCGGTTCCGAATCCCGTCCGCGCAGAGACAATCGAGGGACGCGTGACGACGGATAGCGGCGCCGCAATCGTCGGCGCAGAGGTGATCGCGACGCGCGCGCCCGATCGCGCGTTCAAGACAACGGTTACCGACGCGACCGGAAAATTCAGTATCCTCTTCACTGAAGGAACCGGCGATTATCTCGTGCACGTATCCGCTTTCGGGCGACAGGCTGCGCGAAAGCGAATCACGCGAGCGGGGAGCGATTCCGTTCTTCACGTCGATTTTCAGCTTCGCTCGTCAGTGCAGCAGCTCGAAACAGTCCGAGTCGAAGCGACGAAGCCAAAACCGTCACGAGAGTCGGGCATCGGGAATAAACCAGGCTCGTCCGAGAAGATTGTCGACGGTGTTCGCGGAGCCGTACCGCCGGGACTTGCCGGCGATCTTGCGGCGAGAGCGTCAACCATTCCGGGAGTCGCTGTGACTCCGGGGGGCATTTCCGTCCTCGGCCTCGGTTCGAATCAGAACAGAACGACGCTCAACGGAATGTCGTTCGCGGGCGCAAGCGTTCCGAGAGACGCGCGAGTCATCACGCGTGTCGCGTCAACATCCTACGACCCGGCACAAGGATGGTTTGGTGGCGCGGAGCAGTCAGTCGATCTTGAAATCGGTGACCTCTTCTCCTCTCGAAAGGCGCATATCGTGCTCGACGCGCCGTTCCTTCAATACGGCGATCCTTTGTCCTCATCGAGTGGCCAGCGCTTCACCAACGTTGCGTTGAGCGTTGGGGGGGCCGGGAGCTTTGATGAAGACAAGTACGCGTACAATTACGGTGTCGATGCGAATCGTCGCCAATCGGATGTCGCTGGACTGGAAACGGCCTCTCCGAAAGCGCTGCTGCAGGAAGGCGTGTCGCCGGATTCTGTTTCTCGTTTCCTGGAAATCCTAAGCGGGAGTGGCTTTCACATTGCGAACGAGACAGAAGCACCAAAGCTCGTGAATGATCGAGCGTCGTTCATTTTTCGGCTCGATCACAGCCCGTTCGATTGGAAGACTTTCACCGAATCCAAGACCACCTGGGGCGTCATCGGATACGGAAACGTGGCCAGGTCTCAGCGAATCGGTGTTTCACCTCTCGGTACCGCTGATCATGGTGCAGAATCAAAGGAGGCGATCGGTAGCCTGCAGGCCATCTACTCTGGCCTGATCAACGAAAAATATCTGACTGACGCTCGATCTTCCGTAACGATCGCACATAGGGATTTTAAGCCTCAGCAACTCTTGCCTGACGGAAGCGTTCTCGTGACATCGTTCCTGAGCGACGGCTCTCTCGGGCTCACGCAACTCGGGTTTGGCGGAAACGGGACTCTCGATAGAAATGCCACCGATTTTACGTGGGAATCGCAACTTCAGAATCTGTTTTATTTTCGCGGCAGAGCAGGCCATCTCATACGTTTCACAGCAGACGCTCGCCTCGACGGATTCGATCATCAGCAATCGGGAAGTCGTCTCGGCACGTTCGTTTTCTCATCGCTCGCTGACCTTGCAAGCAATCATCCCGCGAGTTTTTCGCGTACCCTGAGCTCGGCGAAAGTCACTGGCGGGGAGTGGAATGCGTTTGCAGCGCTGAGCGATACATGGCGCAAGTCGTCGACATTGAGAATACTCTACGGCCTGAGAGTGGAGGGAAATCGGTTCACGACTGCGCCGAACGACCAGCCGGATTTGAGAAATGCATTCGGCACAAATACAACGAATGTGCCGAACACTCTTCATGTAAGCCCTCGCCTTGGATTCACCTGGCTGCGACAGCGCGCGGATTTTTCTCGCATGACCAGCACCATCGGTGAATTCTACCGAAATCCCCCCAGCTATCTGCGAGGCGGCATCGGCGAGTTCAGAGGCATGCTCTCACCGAACCTGGTCGAAGCTGCACTCCAAAGTGGTGAGGGAGTGACAAGAATCGTCCGTTGCGACGGTTCTGCGGCACCTTCACCAAACTGGGAGAGTTTCGTCGACAATCCGGCGGTGATACCGACGACTTGTGTGCCTGACACGCTTCCAATATTCACGGATCAAGCACCAGCCGAGCATCTCTTTGCCTCGGGTTACACTGCACCACGAAGTTGGCGCGCGAATATCGGTTACGGATTCAGCCGTGGAATATTCGCATTCAATGTTGAGGGAATACTCTCGCTCAATCTGAATCAATCGGGCTTCCGGAATCTCAATTTCTCCAACAAGCCGCAGTTCGTCGTGAGTGATGAAGGCCGACCCGTTTTTGTAAGTGCGTCATCGATCGTACCGAATAGCGGAATCGTTTCCCCGGTAGAGTCGCGTCTCTTCTCGCAATTCGGACCTGTGACGCAGGAGGTTTCCAATCTCCGCACTGTGAGCCGACAGCTGACTATCACCGCAACACCGGACCTCCACAGCGGGTGGAGGTTTCTACAGGCCAGCTACACACTGTCTTCAATGACCGCGTACGAAACCGGATTTAATGGCACAACGTTTCTGTCGCCTATAATCCGCGAGCGTGCTCGCGGCGAATTCAATGCGCGCCATCAATTGCTCCTACAGGGTGGCCTCGTCCGAGCTGGACTTGTCTTCACAGTCTTTACCAGAATTCAGTCCGGGTTCCCTTTCACACCGATGATCGCAGACGACGTCAACGGTGACGGGCTCTCGAATGATCGTGCTTTCATATTCGATCCATCGTCTGCCGCCGATCCGGGCATTGCTTTGGCCACGCGAGCGCTGCTCGATCGATCGTCAAGCTCCGTGCGCAACTGTCTGCTGCGACAGACTGGGCGCGCCGCGCGATGGAACAGCTGCGACGGGCCCTGGGCGGCGACGATGGACGCGCAGATTACGAGGCAGAAGACGATTCCTCTCTTAAGACACTTTGCAGAAATCTCGCTTGCGCTTTCCAATCCGCTTGGGGGAATCGACAGGCTCCTGCATGGCGCGAGCGCGATGCAAGGATGGGGGTCGAGCGCTGCGCCAGATCAGAATCTCTATTTCGTTCGTGGATTTGACTCAGTTGCGAGAAGATTCAAGTATGAAGTGAATCCCCAGTTCGGTGATACCCGAGGCGCAGGTGCGCTAGCTCGATCACCATTCCGTGTAACGCTCGATGTTTCTATGGATATTGGAACGCCGATGCCGCAGCAGCAGTTGACCCGATGGGTCGAACCAGGCCGAAACGGTCATCCCGGTCCGAGGCTGTCTATGGATGAGCTAAAGAAGCGTTATCAGCGTTCGGTCACCGATCCGTATGGCGTTGTTTTGAACGAAACTGATTCGCTGTTATTGAGTCGGGATCAAGTGGACAGTCTCAAGGCGATCCAATCGCGATACGTCGCGAAAATGGATTCGTTATGGACCTCGCTGGCCCAACACATGGCCGGCTTGGGCGATCACTTCGATGCCGCTGACGCTCTTCGACATCAGGAAGAAGCGACCGATAAAGGCTGGGAGATTGCGAAAGTGGATGTACAAAAGTCACTCCCGACAGTCCTGAGTCCCGTTCAGCTCCAACTCGTACCCGGTATAGTGAAGTATCTCCTCAAGGCGACGGGACGTGTGCGAATTCGGATATTCAGTTACGGTTCGTAGGTCTTCGCTGTGCCGAGAAATCCGAAGGTCTGACAAAATCGCACTGGCTCAACAGCATCTACTCCCGGGTCTACTGTACTTTTTTTGCAGTGATTCCGAAGCGAACTGGTCCCGCGTCATCGGAGCAGTTCCTGGATGGTGCGCGCGGCAGTGCTCGACGTACCGCTCGTAATCGGGAACGCCAAGTATCGCGCGTAACGTCCGCGCAACTGAATCGACGAACGAGATGACCTGACTCACGGCGAATCCGGCTGTATCGGAACTCTCGACGGCAGAGTCCGCTCGAAGATCTCGAAAATGCGTCGATACTCATCAGCCCACGACGACGGTCTCACGAATCCATGATCTTCCACGGGATAAACCGCCAGCTCCCAATTCTTCTTGCCGAGCTCGATCAATCGCTGCGTGAGACGCACGATGTCCTCGAAATGAACGTTTTGATCCACCATCCCATGCGCCATCAAGAGAGGATCCTTGAGTCCCTCCGCAAAATAAATCGGAGATGAGCGGCGATACGCGAGCGTGTCGGTCTGCGGGAAATTCAGAATCGCCGACGTGTATCCATTATTGTAGTGCGCCCAGTCGGTCACACTGCGAAGCCCCGCACCCGCGCCGAAATATTGCGCTTGCGTGAACAACGCCATGAGCGTGATGAATCCGCCGTAACTGCCCCCGTAAATGCCGATTCTCTCGGGATCGATGTTGTATGTCTTCGTGAGATACTTCGACCCGTCGACCTGATCATGCAGATCACGCCCGCCCATATACCTATAGATAGCAGTTCGCCAATCGCGCCCGTATCCGTCGCTCGCGCGATAGTCGAGATCGAGAACGACGTATCCCTTCGACGCGAGATACTGATTGAACATGTACTCGCGCGGATACTGCGACCAGAAATTCCCGACGTTGTGCAGATAACCGGCGCCGTGAACGAAAATCACCGCAGCACCATTCGGCTCTGCTTTCATATCTTGCGGTTTATAGATGTGCGCAGGAACGCCCACACCATCGGACGCAGGAATCTTGATCAGCTCCGGCACAATCCACTGAAACGACAGCCACTCCGCGCTCGGCGAAACAGTGAGCTGTGCTTCCGGCGCGCCGGGCTTGTTCTCCATCAAAAACAAATCGGGCGGACGATTCACATACGAGTAGACATCCGCGATCCACTTACCGTCCGGTGAAACCTCACCGCTGTGTCCACCGGATTTCGTCGTGAGACGCTCGCGCAGCCCACCATTCACCGACATCCGATAGAGCTGCTCCTCGGCCGGTGATATCTCGTTTGTTAGGAGATAAAAAGTCTTCTCGTCTGGCGAGAGATCGACGTTTCGAACTTCCCAATTGCCCTGTGTCAGTTGCTTCCGATCGGATCCATCTGCAGCAATCGTGTACAGATGCGCGAATCCGGTTGCTTCCGACACATACCACAAGCGACGACCATTGTCGTACCATCCGCCGCAAAATGAGCACGGCCCCCCAACCCACGCAGTGTCGCGCAACGCTTCGAGCGTCGTGACTTTTCCTGTCGCCGCATCGATCGACTGAAGCAGGCGAACTTTGCTATCGCCTGTGTACGAATAGAATGCCGCCTTCGATCCGTCTGCACTCCAGCCGAGTACCTGTACGAAGCCGTTGGCTGTATCGGTGGGAAAGGGGTTCAACCACTTGATGGTACCGGACGGCAGCGTGAGAAAACCAAGTCGGCCGCGGAACTGAACGTCGCCGACATTCCCGCGACCACGAATGACCTCGGGATATCCGCTCTCGGTGACGAACTGAATTAGATCTGCGGTCCGCGCACCGGTTGGCGCGATGCGAGTCGTGATGAGCAATGCTTTACCGGTTGGATCGACAGAAACATTCCCAACGTTTTCACCGCGCTGCGTGTAGTACGTCTTGAGCGCTCGGCTCGCACTGTCCCGCTGCGCTGCTTTCCGGAGGCTATCCGCACGCACTCGATCGCGAATCACCTCGAACAGATCGCGCTGCTGTTGCTCGAGTCGGCCGCGCTGACCTGTAGCTTTCGCGGAATCCTGCGGCTCTGGTCCTTGCCTGAGGTCGGTGAGCTGTTCGACCAGTCCATCATTCAAATCGACCGAGTAAACGTTGTCGTCGCGGATGAAAAAGACGCGATTCGCATCCACCGCAAAAACAGGATCGTGCTCTCGCGCAATTGTGCGCGTGAGACGACGAGTCGTTCCTTTGACGAGATCGGTGACATAGATGTCGCCGTTGAATTCGACAGTCATGTAGCGGCCGTTCCTCGATCTGTCGCCGGACGTGACGAGCGCGCCGACTGAGTCGAATTGCGCCGGAGAAACTCGCTCGGCCTTCGCACCGGGCGCGGCGCGAACACGAAACCGTTTCGGCTGCTCTCGCCAGTCGGTGCCCGGCTCGAGCCAGCTGAAATAGATCCACCTGGAGTCTGCGCTCCATCGAATGTCGGATGGCGGGCGGCCGTACAGCTCCGGTCCGCGCATGATGTTCTTGATGGAAAAATCGAAGGGTGCCTGTGCGCTTACTGAAGAGGAAGCGACCACGAAGAACACGAAGCACACGAAGAAAAACAAGAACTTCTTTGTCATTATCAATCTCATTGTCAGTAATTACCCGCCACCAGCTGTCTGAATGACGAAATCACGCGTGTGACTGTACTCCGCTTCAGTCGAGACCGCGAGCTTTCTACCCGTCACGCAACAGAACCACTCGTATGCCGAGGCGACAATTATCACGATCACCGAGATCATGAAGAATCCGGCGACGGCGGCATCGAGATAGTCGTTGAACACCATGCGTCGCGCCGCTTCGATACTCGCAACGCCGGGCGGCACAGTGCCTGCCGCAATCATTCCCTCGAATAATCGTGCGTGCGAAAGAAATCCGAGCCGTGGAATATCGGAAAAGATCTTGATCGCTCCGCCGCTCAGCGTGACGACCGCGAGCCAGGCGAGCGGCAACAGAGTCACCCACGCGTAACCAGCTTTTCCCATCTTGATGATGATCGTCGTGCCCACGCACAACGCTACCGCTGCCAGCAGCTGATTGGAAATTCCAAACAGCGGCCACAAGGAATTGATTCCACCAAGTGGATCGAGGACGCCCTGATAGAGGAAATACCCCCACATCATCACGAACACCGCGCTCGTGATTATGACGCCAGGGTACCATGACACTCGGCCGAGCGGCGCCCACACATGCTTTGCGAGATCCTGAAGCATGAAGCGTCCGACTCTCGTTCCAGCGTCGAGAGTCGTGAGAATGAACAGCGCTTCGAACATGATCGCGAAGTGATACCAGAGAGCCATCGCTTCATTTCCGCCTAGTACTCGCGAGAAGAGATGCGCCATTCCAACTGCGAGACTCGGCGCGCCTCCAGTGCGAGATAGCAGCGAGCTCTCACCAACCTGTCGCGCGAGAGTCTGCATTTCACCTAGACCCAGCGTGAATCCCCATGTTTGTATTGCTCGAGCGGCGCTGTCGACCGTTGTTCCGAGCGCCCCCGCGGGTGCGTTGATCGCGAAGTACACTCCGGGTGTGATTACGCACGCGGCAATGAGAGCCATTATTGCGACGAGAGATTCCATCAGCATCGCGCCGTAACCAACGAGTCGCGCATCGGTTTCATTGACGATCAGCTTCGGCGTCGTACCAGAAGCGATGAGCGCGTGGAATCCGGAGATTGCGCCGCAGGCAATCGTAATAAACGCAAATGGAAAAACTTTTCCAGCGAAGACTGGCCCAGTTCCATCCGTGAATCGCGTCAGCGCGGGCATCTGAAGGGGCGGCAAAACCAACAAGATCCCGACCGCGAGCGAAACCACGACGCCGATCTTCACGAACGCGGAGAGATAATCGCGGGGCGCAAGCAGCAGCCAAACAGGGAGAACGGACGCCGCGAATCCGTATCCCATTATGAGAAGCGCGATCGTCGGACCCTTGAGAGTGAAAGCCGGAGCGAGTGTTGGATTCTGCGCGACCCATTGCCCGGCGAAGAGAGCGAGGATCAGAAGCACAATGCCGATTGCGCTTGCTTCGAGGACGCGATGCGGTCGAATCCAACGCATGTACGCGCCCATCAGCATCGCAATTGGAATCGTGAGACCGATCGTCACGATTCCCCATGGGCTCGACTTGAGCGCATTCACCACAACGAGTGCAAGAACTGCGATGAGAACGATCATGATGCCGAGCACTGCGACGAGCGCTGTCGCGCCGGCGACTTTTCCAATCTCGTCTCGCGCCATCTGACCGAGTGATTTTCCGTCGCGACGAATCGACGAGGCGAGG
>JBGQKT010000031.1:0-21719 GCA_041499635.1 Gemmatimonadaceae bacterium | reverse complement strand
GCTCTCCACCGCAAGGAATCTGACGAGAAAGTGAAGCACGTCGCGCTCACTGCTGCTGCAATCTGGTCGCTCGCAGGGTTGGAGTGGTTCACGCTTGGCGTCGCTGACCGCATCGGTATGGCGCCTGGGCCATTCATCGTTGGCGTCGCTGCAATTCACGCTGGCGTTCTAATCTTTGTCCTCCGGGAAAAGCTGTTCAACATTCCGCGCGGATTTGCAAAGTTGACCGCGCTCGCGGCGATGTTTGCCGTCGTAAGCTTCGAGCTCGGCACCACCAGAGCTGCAGCATTCCAGTGGAACTGGACAATCGCCGAAGCGCTGGTACTCGGCCTGTGCGCCTGGCTGTGGCTGAAATTGCGCGAAGACACCTCGGAAGAAATGCACGCGAGCGCGTTCGCGGTGCTCGGTTACGGCACGCTGCTGTTGGTGCTCGCTCGTGTACTCGGAGCGGTTTGGCTTCCGCTCGTTACCGCGAGCTACGCCGTCGCGGGAGCGATATTACTTGTGGTGAGCAGACAAAGCGCAGATCGAACGCTGTTACTCAGACTCGGCGCGCTCACGATGGTAATTGTCGTTGGCCGACTTATCATCGTCGACATGTCGAGCGTCGAAACCATCTGGCGTGTGCTTCTCTTTCTCGCGTGCGGCGTCGCATTCGTCGGATTGAGTTATCGATTGCAGGCTACACGCGTGATTCCGCGCCCGGAGAGCGCGAGTGGATGAAACGATCTGGACGATCGGTCATTCGACGAGACCGATCGAGGATTTCATCGCGCTGTTGCGCGCGAATGAGATCGAGACGGTTGCCGACGTGCGCCGCTTTCCGAGCTCGCGTTGGCACCCGCAGTACAACGAGCGAAATCTTCGAGAATCGCTCGCTGCAGAGGCAATCGATTACGTCTGGATCCCCGCACTCGGCGGGCGCCGCTCGCCGCTGCCCGACTCACCGAACACCGCGTGGCGGAACGAAGCATTCCGTGGATATGCAGATCACATCGAGACTGAAGAATTTGCAGAGGGACTTTTCGAGCTCCTGATGGTCGCGGGCGGAAGTCGTACCGCGATCATGTGCTCCGAAGCGGTATGGTGGCGCTGCCATCGGTCGCTGATTTCCGATGTGCTTCGCTCGCTCGGAATGAGAGTGCTTCACATTGTAAGTGCGAGTCCGCCAACTGAGCACGAGTACACCGCTCCGGCAAAATTGGTTGACGGCGCCCTGACGTACGCGTTGTAATCCGGGCCTCGGTTACCGGCTATCGGTTACCGCGCATCGGCGACCGGTTATTTTCTCCATCCACCCACACCACGACGCCGATGATGCATCTCCTCCTTCTGCCGACGATGTCGATTCCGGACAAAATCCTCCGGACAATCGTCGTTTACTTTTTTCTGCTCGTTGGTCTTCGACTCGCGGGCAAACGCGAGCTCGGACAGCTCAACGCGTTCGATCTCGTCGTGTTGCTCCTCCTGTCGAATACGGTTCAGAACGCGATCATTGGGCCTGATGATACACTCACGGGAGGACTCATCGGAGCGACCACTCTGATCATCGTCAACTGGATCGTCGTTCGTTTTCTGTACAGTCATCCCGATCTCGACAAGATTGTCGAGGGAGAAGCGGACTGTCTGGTGCTCGACGGAAAAATCCTGTACGAGAATCTCAAGAAAGAAACGATCACAGTTTCGGAGCTCGCTCTTGCCGCGAGGAAACAGGGCTTTGCAAGCCTCGACGACGTAGAGAAGGCGATGCTCGAAGTTGGAGGCGCGCTGACCTTTGTAGCGAAACATCCAACGGAGGAGGAGGCGCGTCATCGCGAATTGCTTTCGCGCCTCGACATGCTTGCCGCCGCTCAGGGTGAGCTAGTAATGCGGGTCAACGCGATGAAGTCCAGCGCGTAACCTTATAAAACGCAATCTGACCGATTTCGGTATCGCTTTTGCCGATGTAAATGGAGGGAATCATCATGGTGAAACGAGCTCTCTTCGTCATACTCGGGCTATCGCTGATCGGAGCGGCGGGCAGTTGTGGGTCGTCGCCCACTGGGCCAGTGCCGCACGGCAACTGGGGTGGTCAGCACATCGGATTGATCGTCACCGACACGGGCGCGACGATCAATTACGATTGCGCGCACGGAACCATCGACGAGGCGCTCGTTACTGCTGATGGAGTCTTCACCGCTGTCGGCACTCACTACCCTGAGCACGGCGGTCCCGTGCGCGAGGGCGAGCCTGTCGAAAAGCATCCTGCCCGCTACGATGGACGCACCGACGGCGAGACGATGACGCTGGACGTCACTCTGACCGACACCGACCAAAAACTCGGAACGTTCAAGCTCGAGCGTGGCGCATCGCCCAATGTGTTCAAGTGCCTCTGATCGGAGCCGCGCGCACACGTTAACTTAGGGCGTGCCACATTCGGCCTTACCGCGTATCCGTCGCCTACTTCTAATCGGCGCGGTCGCAACAAGCGTTATCGGTGTGTTGTCTTGCGGACGGGAGCCGACTGACCCCGCGCGATCGGACCTCACCGGTTTATGGAAATCATTCGATGTCGATTTTCACATTCACGACATCGTGATGGAGGTGCACCAGACGGAGCCGGGAGTCGTGATCGGCAAATGGAGCGCGATCGGAAAAGTTGACGGCAGCTGCCCCGCGGGGACCTTCTGCAAGGACAGCAGCGCGCTGCAAGGCCGGAACGAAGTTGCGCAGGTGATTATTCACCTATTCGGCGCAGGGGATTTTGTCGGCGAGCACACATCAGCGGACGAGCTGAAGGGAGTCATCCGCTCTTTCGAGCAGAACTTCCACGTGACCTTCCACCGGTTCTAGAGGAAACATGGCGCGATCCAGACGGTTCAAGGCGATTCTCATCGTCGTATTGCTGTTCGTGGCCGTCACGATCGTCCCGACTCTCGCCGGTTTCGTCACTGATTGGCTTTGGTTCAAGGAGGTTGGTTATCAGGTAGTCTTCACCAAGGCGTTGACGACGAAGCTCCTGTTGTTCGTTGTCGCCGGCGCGATCGCATACGCGTTTCTCTCGCTCAACGTGCGTTTCGCGCGAAGTGGTCCCGCGCGAGTGCCGGTGCTATGGCGGATGAGCCCCGAGCTCCCACCAGTGGATGTGGCCGCGTCCCTCATGAAAATCGCGATACCAATCACGTTGGTCCTCACGTTGTTTTTTGCGACTGGTGCAACCGGCAGCTGGATGGACGTGCTCAGATTTGTAAATCGCACATCATTCGGCGTGGTTGATCCCGTGTTTGGAAAAGACGTTGGATGGTACGTGTTCGTGCTGCCCGCGATTGCATCACTGATCGGCGCAATCCGAACCTTGGTGCTGCTCACGCTCTTCGGAGTGGTCGTGATCTATTTCCTGAGAGGGAAAGTCACGCTGCCGCCCCAACGCATCAATCTCATCTCGCCAGCCGATCACCACGTGGCGGGATTGCTGGTCGCTTATCTCTTCCTGACTGCGCTCCAAATCTGGTTCGTGCGCATACCGGAGCTCTTGTACTCGACGACAGGACCGCTGGTAGGCGCGAGCTATACCGATCTTCACGCGACATATCCGGCGCTTCACATCATTGCGGCCACAGCCATCGCCGGCATCGTCCTGGTCATTTACGGAATGCTTCGCGGGCGCATCGTTTTGTTCACGCTCGCGGCGGCTGTCACATACATCGTCGTATCGATCGTAGCCGGTGGGATTTTTCCGTACGCGATTCAGCGGTTCGTGGTTGCGCCCACTGAGCTCACTCGCGAGCAGCCGCAACTCAAGAGTCACATCAATGCGACTCGGATGGCGTGGGGTCTCACGAACATTGACTCGCGCGAGCTAACGGGAGACGCGGGCCTCAGTCTCGCCGATATCCGCGCGAATTCAGCGACGATTCAGAATGTTCGGCTTTGGGACCGCGATCCATTACTCGAGACATTCGGCCAGCTCCAGGAAATCCGTACTTATTACGATTTCATCAACGTCGATGACGATCGCTACGTCGTAGACGGACGGTATCGCCAGGTTCTTCTCTCGCCGAGAGAGCTCAACTCCGAGTCGCTTCCCAAGCGAACTTTTATCAATCAGCATTTGACGTTCACGCACGGAATGGGATTGACCCTTGCGCCCGTCAGCGAAGTGACGAGCGAAGGACTGCCGGTGCTCTTCGTCAAGAATCTTCCGCCCGTTTCGACTGTGTCCCTCAAAGTCGCCAGGCCGCAGATCTACTTCGGCGAGAAGACCACCGATCAAGTCTTCGTCGGGACGAAGCGTCCCGAGTTCGACTACCCATCCGGAGACGCCAACGTCTACACGCGATACAGCGGCAATGGCGGCGTCCACGTTGGTGGAGTGTTCCGAAGGGCGCTGTTCGCCCTTCAATTCGGGGCGATGAATATTCTGCTTTCACAGGACATCACCAGCGATAGCCGCGTTCTTTATCACAGGCAGATCGTCGACCGGGTTACGACGGCTTTGCCGTTTCTGACTTTCGATGCTGATCCATACATGGTGATCAACACCAAGGGCGAGCTCTACTGGATGCTCGACGCTTTCACGACAACCGACCGCTACCCGTACTCACAGCCCCTCGAGGACGGCACGAATTACATGCGCAACAGCCTGAAGGTCACGATCGACGCTTACAATGGAACGATCACGGCGTATGTCGCCGATCCGACTGACCCGTTGATCAGGACCTACGCGAAAATTTTTCCTGGAATCTTCAAGCCAATTTCCGCGATGCCCGCTGATATCCGCGCGCACGTTCGTTATCCCCGCGATCTATTCCGTGTGCAAGCCGGGCTGTACACGACCTTTCACATGGATGAGCCGAACACTTTCTACAATCGCGAGGACCAGTGGCAGCTGCCGCTTGGCTCCGAAGAGAAAGAAGCGAGTGATGCCTTCATGCGTCACCTCGTGATGCGACTTCCCGATGAAAAGCAGGCAGAGTACGTGTACATGGCGCCGTTTACTCCGAGAGGGAAGAACAATCTCGCGGCGTGGATGGTGGCGAGGAACGACGGCGCGAATTACGGGAAGCTCAGAGTTTACCGCTTTCCGAAGCAGAGCCTGGTTTACGGCCCTGCGCAAATCCAGTCGCGCATCAATCAGGACACCGACATTTCACGCGAGCTCACGCTGTGGGACCAGCGCGGATCTCAAGTCATCAAAGGCGAGCTGCTCGTGATCCCGATCGAGGAAGCGCTCATCTATGTGCAGCCGATTTACTTGAAAGGGCAGGGAGGACAGCTCCCCGAGCTCAAGCGCGTCGTCGTTGCATTCCAGGATCACGTCGTGATGTCGGAGACTTTCGAGAGCTCGCTTGGGCGGCTCTTCAGCGGCGAGATCAACACACAGGCACAGATTGCTTCAGGAGCGGCGGCTGATACATCATCGAAATTGCCCTCCGCCGGTGCGCCAGCCGCTGCCGTTCAACCGCGGGGACCGAATGCGGATTTGATCCGTGAAGCGGACGATCATTATCAGCGCGCGGTTTCCGCACAACGATCGGGTGATTGGGCGACGTACGGCGACGAGATAAAGAGACTTGGAGAGACGCTCCAGCGTCTTAAAGCTGCGCGACGCTAACGCGGGCCTGCGCTAGCCTCTTCCATCTCCACGATCGGTTCGAGCATCGCTTCGTAACACCGGCTTTCGAACAGAGCGGCGACAATCGCAGGATCGAAATGCTTGCCGCTCTGGCGCTCCACTTCTGCGAGCACGTCGTGCATCGGCCACGCGGCGCGATATGGTCGGTTGTGCGTGAGTGCATCGAGAAAATCCGCCAGGCCGACAATTCTTGCTTCGAGTGGTATCGCCTCGCCCGCGAGACCGTACGGATAACCTTTCCCGTTCCACTGCTCATGGTGGCCAAGCGCGATTCGCTCCGCCATTTTCACCAGCTCCGAATGTCCGCCTGAGAGCATCTTCGCGCCGATGGTCGTGTGCGATCGAACGATTTCCATTTCCTCGGCCGTCAGCTTGCCCGCTTTCAACAGAATGTTGTCGGGGATTCCGATTTTGCCGACATCGTGAAGTGGTGCCGCGCGCATTATCAGATCCACAAACCGAATTCCCGAGCCGAGTGCCTCGGCAAGAAGCGCTGAGAGATCGCCGACGCGTTGTGTGTGCCGTCCTGTGGCGTCGTCGCGAATTCGAGCCGCGCGCACCAGACGCTCGACAATTTCGAGCTGCGATCGGTCCAGGTCACGTGTTCGCTCTTTTACTCTCATTTCAAGAGTGGTGTTCTGAATCTCCAGGTCGCGATAGAGAAATCTTGTCTCCAGGAGATTCCGAATTCGGAGGAGCACTTCTGTCGCGTCGAATGGCTTCGCGAGAAAATCTTTCGCGCCGAGCGAAAGAGCTCCGCGCTTCGCTTCCGGTGTCGCATCTCCGGTGAGCATCAGGACAGGGAGGTAACCTCCTCCAGTCAGAAGGGGGGCGAGCTGCCGCAATACGCCGAAACCGTCGAGGTCGGGCATGTGAAGATCCAGCAGAACAAGGTCGGGGCGCATCTCTTTCACAAGATGTTCGACCTTGCACGGATCAGTCGTGCCGGTTACGTGCAGGTATCCCGCTCGCGACAGTATTCTTTGGAGGAGCCGAATGTTCGACTCTTCGTCATCCACCACGAGCAGGCGCGCTGATTCCGCAGTACCGTTATCGCTCGACATTTTCGAGAGTGGCTAATGAAATTTCAGAATCGAGCACCTGGCGAGCTCGCTCGGCGAGACGTGCGGGCGTAAACGGTTTCTCGATAAACTCTGCACCGGGCTTGAGGAAGCTGCGCCGCAGCACGGCATCTTCGGTGTACCCGGAAGTGAAGAGAATTCGAGCGGCTGGTGCCCACTCGCGAATGCGTTGCGCGAGCTCGAGACCGCCCATCCCCGGCATCACGATGTCGGTGATGATCAGATCGAATTCGCGGCCCCGTTCACCGAACTGACGGAGTGCCTCGTTGCCGTTGTTCGCTTCGATCACCGTATACCCGTTGCGACGAAGAATTCGGCTGGCTACCTGCCGCACCGCGTCTTCGTCCTCGACGAGAAGAATCGTTTCGTTGCCGCCCTTTCCATCCTTCCTCGGCGCGACGGGCGTTTCGTCGGCGACCGCGCCATCGACTCTCGGCAAATAGATCTTGAACGTCGTGCCACGTCCCGGCTCGCTGTACATCCAGATCGAGCCACCGGACTGTTTGACGATCCCGTAAACCGTCGACAGGCCAAGCCCGGTTCCTTTCCCCTTTTCCTTCGTGGTGAAGAACGGCTCGAACACACGGGCTTGAGTTTCGCGCGCCATTCCCATACCTGTGTCGCTCACTGCGAGCACTACGTATGGGCCCGGTTGGGTCGATGCATGCGTCCGCACATACTCGTCGTCGAGCTCGACGTTTGATGTTTCGATGTCGATCGTTCCGCCATTGGGCATCGCGTCCCTCGCGTTCACGATGAGGTTCATCAGCACCTGCTCGATTTGTCCCGGATCAGCGGTGACCATACCGATTGTTGGTGCGAGTCGCGTCTTCACTTCGATGTCCGCACCGATCAGCCTCTCGAGCATTCCTTTGAGATCGCGAATTGTCGAGTTGAGATCGAGCACGCGTGGGCGAAGTAATTGCTGTCGACTGAATGCGAGGAGCTGTCGTGTCAGCGCGGCGGCGCGGTCGGCAGCCTCTCGGATTTCTTTCACGTCTTCGACACGTCCCTTGTCGATTGCCATGTCTTCGATCAGCAGCTCACTGTAGCTCTTGATCGCAGTGAGGATGTTGTTGAAGTCATGCGCAATCCCACCGGCGAGTCGCCCAACCGCTTCCATTTTCTGCGCCTGAAGCAGCTGCTCCTCGAGGTGTCGGCGATCGGTCGTCTCGAGAACTACCACCCCAACTCCATCGATGGATCCTTCGAGGCTCAGCACCGGAAAGAAACTCACGAGGAAGTAGTGCTCCGCAGATGATCCATTGTGAACTGGCCTCACAACGGGAACATTGATGACGGATTTTCCAGTCGCGAGAACCTGGCGAAGCAGGGGCTCCACAAGCTCGGCGACATCTGGATGAACCTCCGTGGGTGTTCGGCCGATGTGATCTTCAGCCGAGCGCCCAGACATTGATGCAAGCGCGGAGTTGATTCGTGTGTATCGCAGGTCGCGATCGTGAAATGCAAAACCGATCGGCGCGCTTTCGAGAACGACGTCGAGCAGTCTCAGAGTTTTCTGTTTTTCCCGCGTGACGCCTTCGACCGCAGTGTTCGAGTGTTCCAGTCGCTCGATTGTCTCGGCGAGCTCGCGATTTGTTTTCTCGAGCGTGCGCGCAACGCTCTGAGCTTCGTCGGTCTGCTCCTCGAGCATGGCCGTCTGCTCTTCGAGCTCGGCGGCCTGACTTTCCAGCTCCATCGCTTGATCTTCGAGTTTTTCCTGCTGCTCGATTAACTCCGTTGCCTGATGGAGTGTGCCACGGCGAAGCCAGATAAGGACGGCGAGTAATCCGATGATCTCGAGCATCACGGTGACAAAGGCGGAGATCCCCAGGAATCGTTCGGTCGCAACGAGTCGTTCGTACAATCGCACTTCGTATCTCTGGAACACATCGAACGAGGCGCGGACGTTGTCGAATAGTGCTTTTCCGGCGAGCTCTGACTCGACTGTTGGTGTGTATCCAGGCGTGCGTGCTCTGGCGAGTGTGGGGTCCGCATAACCTGCTTCCCATCTACGAACAGCGTCGCGAATCGAAACCGCGCGCTCGTTTTGCGCAACGGAGCTTGCAGTCATCGAAACCAATGAGTCGAGCTTGGCGTTGAGCAGGGGTCGCGCTCTTACGTTGGACTCGAGCGAGATTTCCTTTCCGGAGAGCAGGAAACCGCGCAATGCGGTTTCACGGTCCATCGCGAGCATTTGCGCCTCACGGACGACGCGCGAAATGTTGCGACTGCGAAGCACCCAATTCCAGCTTGCGCGATTTGCGGCGCTGAGACCGGTCAGCGTCAGACCTACGGCAACGAGTCCAATCGTCCCAAGCAGAAACGCTCGTCTGAGACGCGGGACCACTTGATCGCGGTCGAGTGCAGCTGGTTTTGTTTTTGTCTCCTTCAACGTCCGCCCGGCCTCGGTTTGCGTTCTTACAGGCAAACACCCATCTGTAGTCCGAAGACGACCCTAATTGGGTCACGCCACAGATGCGCGTTCTCGGGCGCGAAGCATTGTCGCCGGGTCGTCAGTCACGATGCCCTGAACACCGTCGAGCCACAGCTTCGTAGCGACGTTCGGATCGTTTATCGTCCAGATATGCACGACGCAGTTTTGCGTACGCGCAACCTTCGCAAACCTGCGGATTGGCAAGCGCAGCCCTCTGTAACTGGGCGGGACGCAAAGTGCCCTGAAGGCGAAAGGAGTGAGGGGAAACCCTAATAGGACTTCCTTCATCAGGCGAATGACCTCGCGACGGGATGCGCCGACCGGAATGTTCGTGTCGGTGAAGACGCCGAGCGCAACTCCGTCGAAACTGTCAACGACCACCCGGGCTTCCGCGCGGTGCGCTTCGATGGATCGTCTGACGGCGACCGATGCGGCCCTCGTCTTTAGTTCAATAAGTGTGGGCGTGGACGGAAACGCCTCGAGAACTTCGTCGAATGAGGGAATGCGATGACCTTTTCCGCGGTATGGGAAGGTCGTGCCATTGTCGGTGGTGAAGCGAGCCCCGGCGTCGAGCTCGCGCAGCTCGGAGAAGGTCATGCCCGCGATTTCTCCGGTACCGTCGGTTGTTCGTGTCACCTCCGGATCGTGCATCACGACCGGTATGCCGTCGGATGTGATCTGCACGTCGAGCTCGATCGCGTCGGCGCCGAGCGCAACGGCCTGAGCAAATGACTCGAGCGTGTTCTCGGGCGCGTGCGCGCGATTCCCGCGATGGCCTATGACGGGTCGCGCGGCACGGTCGAGGAGAATATTCAGAACGTAACTTGCACCCGGCCGATTATGAGTCGTCCGATGATGTTTCCCTGTGTGAACTCACGATGTTTTTTGTTCGTGAGATTGCTTCCGTCCAGCGCCAACACAATTCCATTTAGAAACGCGGGCCGCACAGCCAGGTTTGCGTCGATCAGCGTATACGGCTCCACTGGTCCACCCACGAATGCGAGGGTGTTGAACCCGTCGACATGTCGCTCGCGCAGCTGCGCGCTCACACCGGTTGCGACATCGCGATAGTTGATCGCAACTGAGTGTTTGTTCGCAGGCGCATTGAGTGAGACGTCGTCTCGCGTCCCGAGTTCTGTTTTGGAGAAGAGCTTCTTGTTCACCCAGGAGTATGTCCCCTGAATGGAGAATCCCCCGTCGAGTAGCAGCTCACCGCCGAAGTCGCTCCCCCAGAGATTGATGCTTTTCTGATAGCTGCGATAAGCGACGATGACGTCATTCCCCGCGTTTGGAGTATCGAAATTCACAACGCCGATCGGACAGCCCGACGTGGACGCAGGCGGAGCACAAGCACCGGTCGGGTTCGAACCGGGAAGCGATGTCGAGAGAGCGGTCGCCGTGCCGGCTGCAAGTGGACCAGCAAACCCCGCGAAAGGAGTACCTTGCAGCGCGCTCTGGAAAAAGGGTGTGAGCGACGCGCCGAAGTAGGCGTTGAGCGCCGCCGGGTTCATGAAGACGACGGGCGTTTCGAGCTGCAGAGGGCCTACGAAGTTCTTCCGGTTCTCATACCACACATCCAGTGAGATCTGCAGCCGTTTCGCGAGTATTCCCTTGTAACCGGCCTCGATAGTGTTGTGAATCTCCGGAAGCGGACGATCGATGTCCTGAAGCTGATCGGGCGAAACCGCGAATGCCGCCGAACCGGGACCCACCGACGGAATAATGAGCGTCGTACCAATTTGCGTCGCCGTCGGAGTGAGCGTGCCAAGGTAGTTCACCACTCCTGCTGCGAGTGCCGCTGCACTTGCTGCGGGAACGCCGGAGGCGGTGTATGAGGCAGTTAGTGCAGCTGCAAGCCCCCCCTGGCGGGCAGCCCCGAGGGAATAAGCGTACGCGTTTGCGCCAACGAATCCGGCGGGTGCTGCCCCCCGAAATGGAGTGAACACCTGCATGCAAAGTCCTCCGACTCCACTAGCGCAATCACGTCGGAAATGAAGTCCAGTTGATGGCGTGCCGAGCGCGCGGATGTTGAGTAGAGCAGTTTGTCGCGCAAGGCGATCGAGGAACAGGTTGTTCGTGCTCGGCGTGGAGAAGGCGCGATTGTAGGTCAATCTGAAGTTCTGATCCTCGACAGGCTTGAACACCAACGCGACGCGCGGCGAGAAAACAGGATCCTGGAGTCGGCTATGCTTGTCAACACGCGCGGCTGCCGTGAGCTGGAACATTGGCGACAGGTCTGTGACCGAGTGGACGTAACCTCCGACTTCTGTAATGTCATCGTCGCTCTCATTGCGCCCGTTGATCGTGCCCTCAGTGGCCGGGATCGTGCGGATGTAATCGAGACCGTAGAGAAGGTGCTCCTTCGCTCCCAACTTCAAGCCATGCTGCACCTGTGCGACGTACTGCTTCGACTTGTCGATGATGCAGGCTTGGTCGGTTACGTCGGGGCAGTTGGTGGTCGGTCGAACCGCCTGCAAGAGGTAGGTTCCACCTGCATCGCTCGTGTTTACGAACACCTGGGCAAATAGCTGTCGGTAACGCCCGCGCAGCTGGTAAGTCTGATAAACCCAATCCTTCACCTGCGCGGGGCCGAGTCCCGTTGGCTCGACGACACTTCCAGCTTTGCTCCGCCCATAGTTCGCGATAATCTCGCTCGAGTCAGTCGGTCGGAAGTCCGCGCGTACCTCGCCGCCCTGACGGTTGATGTCAGAGTCGCGCTTTTTCTGCTCACCGATTGTGTCGGCGGCGAGAAATGGCCATTCCTTTGCCTTGACGCCATCGTAGGTGACCTTGAATCCGAACTTCGGTGTTGGTGCCCACGCAGTGCGGAAAGACCCGCGCATCACACTCTGACTGCCGCCATCGAGCGTGAGTGTCGTGCCTTGTGACGTGAACGGTGACTTCGTGAAGAGTGCCAACACGCCGCTGGTTGTGTTCGGGCCGTAAAGTGCTGCCCCGGGGCCGAGGACGACTTCGATGTGATCGATGTCCTCCATGGTCGTGGGATTGAGATAAGGGATGTTGACCCGAAGCGACGGGACGAATGCGAACCGGTTGTCGGTCATCGTCATCAGTGCGCCTGAGAAAATGTTGTTGAATCCGCGCGCGACGATGTTCGATCGAATGATGCCGCCGCGGGCAACATCGACTCCTGGAAGCGCGGCGACATGTTCTGCAATGCTGACAGCCGGCCGTTCGTTGATCTGCTCTGAGTTGACCACCGAGATCGACGCCGGCGCATCGATCACTTTTTCCGGCCTTAGTGACGCCGCGGTAATAACTACCTCTAGCTGCGTTGGCGCGACGGGCATCGTGACGTCAACGTTCGCACTCGCGCCTGCTCCGACATTCACGCTTGAGACACCCGTAACCTTGTGTCCGAGATGTCGCGCCTCGACCGTGTAAGTGCCCGGGGGGACGTTAGCAATTCGGAAAGCTCCGTTCTCGTCGGTACGTGCACCGTACACTGAGCTCACACCAGACACTGCTCGCACATCGGCGTTAGGGATACCTCTGCCCGTTCCAGCTTCTGTGACTCTTCCAGATATCGATCCCGTCTGTGCTGCCGCGGGCAGCGCCAGCACTGTGATTGCGACACCGAGAAGTAACCGTCTTAAAGACTGTGCGAACACGAGACACCTCGAGTGTGAGAAGTAGAACGCAGGCGATGAATTGCTCACGGCGTGCGCCATAGGTAAGACGCGACGCTCGTGTCGTCAAGACTACTCTCTCGTGATTCATCTGCGTATGCGCCACTCTACGTAGATTGTTTACGCGCATTACGTAGCATCCATACAAACAAAGACTTGCAGCGCTGGTGCACTCGGGCGATTCTTGAGTAACGGGAGGATTTCGCCAGATGGCAACAACGATTGAAGCTCCGGTAGCCGGCGTTCAGGAAAAACGCTTCGTGCCAGGCGCGCCCGTCGCTCCCTCACTCACTGCGCCTTCCACGACGCGCGAGCGACTCCTCTCACTCGATGTTTTTCGCGGAATCACCATCGCCGGAATGCTCCTCGTCAACAATCCGGGAACATGGAGTGCGATCTATCCGCCGCTCGAGCACGCACCATGGAATGGATGGACGCCGACTGATCTGATTTTTCCGTTTTTCGTTTTCATCGTCGGAGTAACCACTCACCTTTCGATAAATGCCCGCCGCGCTCGCGGTGATACCGACGCGATGCTGGTAAAACAAATCATCAGACGCGGCGCGTTAATCTTCCTCCTCGGCTTCCTGATGTCGTGGTTCCCGTTTTATCAGTGGGGAACTGTCGAGGGAATACCGCATCCATCCATCATGGATCGCTTCGTTTTCCGGGTGGAGCACGTGAGAATCCTTGGCGTGCTGCAGCGAATCGGAATCGTATACATCGCTGCCGGATTGCTCACGCTGAAGACCACAGTCAAACAACAGGTGATAATCCTCGCGACACTACTATATGGATACTGGTTCGCGATGACGCTCATTCCGATTCCAGGGAAGGGGACAATCGGGGCGCTCTGGCTCGACAATCCGAGCGAGACTCTTGCCGCCCATCTGGATCGCGCGATCCTCGGCCTGAATCACATCTGGGCGGGCAGCGTCACGTACGATCCTGAAGGACCGTTCTCGACTATTCCGGCAATCGGAACCGCAATGCTCGGAATTTTCGCGGGCCGGTGGATTGGTCAACCACGTCCCCTCATCGAGCGCATCGCGGGACTATTTGCCGTTGGGTGTCTCGGCATGGTTATCGGGATGATGTGGAATTGGTCATTCCCGATCAACAAGAACATCTGGACGAGCTCCTATGTTGTGTTCACGGCGGGCATGGCTTGCGTCACTATTGCGACGATCATGTGGATCGTCGATTGGGTCGGCGTGAAGTGGTGGACGAAGCCGTGGGTGATTTACGGAATGAATCCGATCGTTGCGTTCGTCGGGTCAGGCGTGTTGGCGCGATGCATTTACACTCTGTGGAAGGTCGACTATCAGGGAAAGCCGACGCCGGTCGAGACGGTGATTTACAAGAGTGTGTTCGAGCCGTTCCTCGAGCCGAAGAACGCATCGCTCTTGATGGCATTTGCCACCGTATTGTTCTGGTTCGCGATCCTCGCCTGGATGTACCGAAGGAAGATTTTCTTGAAGGTCTAGGTCGAGAGACGTTTTCTACGTCGCACGCCGGCGCGGAGCATCGCGATCTGTAGGGGATCCCAACGCTGATGTCGGAACCGTCTCAGCTCGCATCGGAGCTCCATTCCGGCGAACGACGTATGCTTCCATAGCGAAGTACTCCGGAAGTCCAAGCCGATCAACGACGGATGCGGTGCTCTTGTTTCTCTCTTCAACTCGCTGCCAGAATTCGCGATCGTCCTGGCCGGGAAACGGGGCTCTGTCTTTCTGGCTTTGATGCTTGAAGATCGCGAGAATCTTGAGCCTCAGCTCATCCTCCGATAGCGGAACGAGAACGTCGGCAGTCGCGACGTCCCACTCCTGCCACGCGCCGCGATAGTACCAGATCTCGGGTTGATCGCCGGAATATTTCTCGAGCGCGGCCTGCACGGTCTCGAGACACATGCGATGCGTGCCGTGCGGATCTGAGAGATCGCCGGCAACGAAAATCATCGATGGCCTTTGCTCCTCGAGAAGATCGAGCGTGATGAACACATCCTCTGGGCCGATCGGATCCTTTCGTGTTCTTCCGGTGCGATAAAACGGGAGATTCAGGAAGCGAGCCTGCCCTCGCTGCATGCCGAAGGTTTCGATTCCCGAAACTGCCTCTGCCTCGCGAATGCCGCGCTTGATTGCCAGAACCTCGCGGATGTCGACTTGCCCCGGCTCTTTACCAGAGAGAAAGCGCTCGACCTTGTCGACGATCGGCACTATCCCCGACTCCTTCATCTCGAAATCGCGATTCACCCGGCGCAGAAAATCGACGTATCGCCTCACTTCGTGATCGAAGACAGCAATGTTGCCGGACGTTTGATATGCGACCACGATCTGATTGTCGTTCTGGTGAAGCTTGTGGAGAATCCCGCCCATCGAGATGACGTCGTCATCGGGGTGCGGCGAGAAGACGACGATGCTCTGTTTCGACGGAAGCTTGCTGCGGCCTCTGACTTTCGAGATGAGCGCGTTGAACACCTCGCCGTTCAGCGGGCCGGCCGATTGGTAGCGCGCAAGCAGCGAGCTCAGGTGGTGCTCGCGGTAGTCGAGTGTATCGAGCTTGAGAATTGATTTGCCCGTCACCTCGCTCAGCCAGATCACTGCTGCCACTTCCCGCTCGCGCGTCCACTCGACTTCATCCATCACCCAGGGAGTTCTCACGCGAGTGAGATACGCCGCCGCGGCGGGGTCGACGTAAAACACCGCGTTCGGATGCATCTGCAGATAAGTCGCTGCGACATCAGGGTCGGGCTCGCCCTCGACCGCGCGCTTGATGATCTCGGACTTGTGCTCGCCCGTTGCAATGAGCGCGATCTCACGTGCTTCCATGATGCTCGCGACTCCCATCGTGATTGCTTCGGTGGGAACGTTGTCCTCACCGAAGAAATCGGACGCTGCATCGCGACGTGTCACCGTGTCGAGCGCGATCAAACGCGTTCTCGATTCGATGCCTGAGCCCGGCTCGTTGAAACCGATGTGACCGGTCTTTCCGATGCCAAGGATCTGAATGTCGATTCCACCTGCTTCACGAATCGCCCGCTCGTACGCCTCTGTTTCCGTCGCAATTTGTTCGCGCGGAACGTCGCCGCGCGGAACGTGAACGTTCTCCGGCTTTACGTTGATCTCGTCGAACAGATTCTCCCACATGTAGCGGTTGTAGCTGTGAATGCTGTCCGGCCGCATCGGGTAATACTCGTCGAGATTGAACGTGACGACGTCCGAAAAATCGAGACCCTCCTCGCGATGCAGGCGCGCGAGCTCGCGGTAAATGCCGATAGGCGTGCTTCCGGTGGCGAGCCCGAGGACTGCGTGTGAGCCGGACTTTCGCTTTTCGATGATCACATCGGCAATTCGCCGAGCTATTCGGCGGCTGATCTCATCGTACTCGGCGATTACAACGGGGACTCGCTCACGAACTTGCGGACTCATTTATTCCTCGACTCCCAGTCAATTAGAGGCGCATCGACAATCGATTTCTGGACGGCGTCCGCAATGTCACGACGCAGCGGAAACAATCGGGTTGTGTTGCGTGTTGGATCCACCCGGTTGGTGAGAAGGATCACGAACAAATCGCGCGCCGGATCAATCCAGATGGACGTACCCGTAAAGCCGGTGTGACCGAAGCTTCTCGGCGAGAAATAATGTCCGGCGCTCGAGTTCTGGGATGGAGTGTCCCACCCGAGTGCGCGACTCGATCCGCGACCTTGCGGTGCACTCCAGCGCGCGACGGTCGCCGGCTTCACGATGCGCACTCCGTTGTATTCTCCACCGTTGAGAAGCATCGAAACGAATATCGAAAGATCCGGCGCGGTCGAAAAGAGGCCGGCATGTCCGGCAATTCCTCCCATCGCGTCGGCGTTCTCGTCATGCACTTTTCCCCACACGAGTCCGCCACGAACCGTGTCGATCTCAGTGGGAGCAATTCGCGGCTTGAGACTCGCATCGGGTGTGTACATCGTGCTCGTCATTCCGAGCGGACGAAAGATTTTCTCGTCGACAAATTTGTCGAGCGGCATCCCCGTGATTTTCTCGATCACGAGCTGGGTGAGAATCATATCCCAGTCGCTGTAGACCATCTCCGTCCCCGGCACAGACTTGAGGGGACGCAGATTGATTTGCTGGAGATATTGTTCACGACCTTTGAAAGTTTTGTACAACGCCGCGAATGCTTCGAGCCCGCCGCGATGAGTCATCACCATTCGCATTGTGATCGCAGCTTTGTCGGGCGCATTGAATTCCGACAGATAGCTCGCGACAGTGCGGTCCAGATCGAGCTGCCCCTGTTCTTCGAGCAACATCGCCGCGGTCGTGGTCGCGATGACTTTCGTGAGTGACGCCATGTCGTAGATCGTGTTGACATCGACGGGCGATGAGGCGATGGCTGTGTCGAGGCGTCCGTACGCTTTGAGATGAACTAGCCTGCCATACCGACCGACAGCGAGCGTTGCTCCAGGGGCTGCGTGCTCGCTTAGACCGGCGGCCATTATCGAATCGAGCGTCCTGCCGAGTGCGTCGGACATTCCAACACTCGATGGAGACGCTGCGACGATCTTATCCACCGATGGGACGCGCGATGCGGATAGCGGGTAGCGGGAAGCGGCAGGTGCGCAAGCCGAAGCGAATATCAAAGTCGCGACGGTCGATCTCGTCCTCACTATCGAGATCGCGAATCGTTGCGGAGCACGTCCCAGATCTTCTCGTCTTCCGGCCCCAACACCCAAACTGAGAAACCACGCAGATGCTTCTTGTGGGCGAGGTCGAGCTTCGCTTTGAACGATCGCGCGTCTTCGAGGAAAACCCATTCGTTCACGCCGCCTACACTATAGGATGCGTAGGGCACCGACTGAGTGGCGTCCCACTGAACCGTTCCGCCGTTGCGCTCGACCAGTCCTGATCCCCAGGTCCAGTTGACTGACTCATTCCACGAGTCGGCACGCTCAGGTATCGACGAGTTGTAACGCGTGTACCAGTGCATTCCGTACGTCGGGATTCCCATTGAAAGTTTTTCAGGCGGAACGAAACGCAGGAAATAGTCGACCACGTCTCGTACCCATGGCAAACCTGCGACGGGACCAGGCGGAGTCCGTCGTGTGTGCTCACTGTATGTCATCACCGAGATGAAATCGCCTACCCGCGCCATCGCGGCGAGATCATAACCTGCGCGCCAGGTGTCCTGAAGAAAACGATGATACGCGGTTGGCCCGGCGTCATCATCGGTGCGATGAACTACAGCAGCGCTCAGCGTAAATCCCGCAGCATGCAATGCGTTCGCCGCGGCGGTGTACCACCCTGTGAACCGATCGCGATCGGCAATGTTCAAATTCTCGACGTCGAATTGAATTCCCCAATAGCCGTTCGCTTTGCAGAGGTCGACCATCGTCTTGACGGATCGCGCGGTCGCGAGCGAATCCGAGAGAAGTCGTCGCAGTGCTGGCCCATTGAATGACTCATTCGTGAAAAGCGGCATCACCTTCACGTGGTGCGCTTTCGCGAGATCGAGCACGCGCTTGTCCAGCGAGCCCCACATGATTCCGAGACTGTCGACTACATACACCTGCGGCGCAACGACTGTGATCTGGTCGATGTTCTTCAGAAGACTTCTGTAACTGTCCTCGCGGTCGACGTAGTAAAACAGTCGCTCAAACTGATTCTGCGCGGCTGTCGGCAATGGATGAGCAACAATCGCTGCCAGTGTGGCGGCGCAGAAAGTCCATCGCGGAGAAAGGCGTTTCCTTCTCATCGGCGAGTTTTCCTGAGGAGAATGTTCGCGTTCGCGGGCAGAATTTAACCCACTATTGCCACAGAGACACAGAAAACACAGAGAACGACGGCTTTTTAGGGGTTGAACTACGCAACAGCGGTCGCATTTCTGCTGTGACGCTCTTTAACCTTTAAAAAAAGAGACTCGTCGCGATGTTTGTGGCGAGTAGAGAGGCTCTCTGTGTTTTCTGGGTCTCTGTGGCAATAGTTCACGCTCGGTCGGCGCGAAAAATCTGAAAGGGAAGGATTGGACGCAGAATTCGCAGGCGCTCGATCGCTCGCTCGATGCGCGCGCCGGCCGCGCGGTTTGCAACAAACGGGGGGAAGAAGCCAAAACGCTCCACGCTCGGCAACTTCAGTCCGGCGCGCTTCATAGCGTTTCCTACCACAGACATTCGCATCTGCGCTACACCCTTGTCGCCTCGCCAGGTCTTCTCTGGCATAACCGTCATCTGGATGTAGTAGAGCGGATTGAAGGCGTTAGCCTCGAGAAACACAATGCGCCCCCCGGGCTTCACGAGTCTAGCCATTCCGCGAAAACAAAGCTCGAGGTCGTGCATGTGCTGCAAGGCGAAGAATCCGACAATCGCATCGAAGCGGTTCTCGAGATCAGGCGGTGGCTTCATCACGTCTGCGCTGTGCAATGGAATATTGAAGCGCCCTCCATTGAACACGCGAAAGCGCTGTAGCAATATCGGCGAGAGATCGAGTCCTTCGACGGCATAGTCTCGCTCGGCTAGCAGCAGCGTGTGCCTGCCCATTCCGCAGCCGACATCGAGAATTCGCTCGCCGGGACGAAGGCCGGCAACGCGTGCGAGCTCGTCGACGTGACGCTTGAGATAGGGGGTTCGACGCGGAATCAGCCGGCGCTTCACGGCCCGGTCGTAATAGCTGCGCTGATATAGATTGTGGGAGGCGATTGACGCCTCGTTTATTTCATCCAATGTGTTCTTCTTCTTTGGCGTCAACGATTGATTTACTGAATTGAGCCTTTGTAGACCACTCCACCTTTCATGACGAAGGTCACACGCTCGAGCTCGGTAATATCCGTGAGTGGATCATGTTGAACGGCGATGATATCAGCATAGTGGCCCGGCTCGATTGTGCCGAATTGATTTTCCTGTCCGAGAAGCTGGGCGGCGACTGAGGTCGCGGATTTTATCGCTGCCATGGGCGTCATGCCATAGCGAACCATATACGCGAATTCTTTCGCTTGATTCTCGCTCCATGCGTACCCGCCGACATCGGTGCCGTAGCTGATGAGCGCACCGGCTTTGAGAGCTTTTCCGAAAGCGATCCGCTCGAGGTCGATCATCTTCGGCCAGATTCCGCCTCGTCCGGCTGCGACGTACACACCAACGTAAATCGTCGGACACCAATACACGTGCTGCTTCACCATCCGCGCGATGAGATCGTCGGTCAGTCCCTGGCCATGCTCGACTGAGTTGACTCCGGCGCGCAGGGCGGCGTCGAGTCCGTCCCATCCGACGGTATGCGCCGCAACTTTTTTGCCGAGGCGGTGAGCTTCGTCGACGATCGTCTTCATCTCTTCGTCAGTGAAATTCACCCACGACCGAAGTCTCCCGTCATCGCCGATATAATAGCGGCGATCCGCGTAGAACTTGATCCAGTCCGCGCCGTATTTCGCCTGTTCTCTAACCGCTTTTCGAATTTCGTCGGGACCGTCAACAATCTGAACGCCCTCCGGCATTTTGAGCTCCCATGAATAGCCGAGGAGCGGGTAGGTGCCCGTTGTCGAGAGCGCGCGAGTCGAAACGAACATTCGTGGGCCCGGAATCACACCACGATTGATCGCGGTTTTGACGTCGACGTCAGCGTACATCGCGCCTTCCGATTCGAGATCGCGAATCGCGGTGAAGCCATTAAGTAGCGAAGCGCGCACTGCCGCGGTTGCTCGAATCGCTCGATAGGGAATGCTTTCCTTTAGAAGCTGCTCGTCGTAATCGGCCGACGTGATGTCGCCTTGCAGAAGAACGTGAGTGTGATTGTCAATCAGGCCGGGAAGTATCGTTGCGCCGCCCAGATCGATTGTGCGAACTGCGCGAGTCGCGCGCCCAGTCACTTCGGCGACGGAGCCTACTGCGACGATTCTCTCTCCTTCGACGAGCACTGCGACGTTGTTCCGCGGGGAGTCTGCTCGCCCGTCGATTAGATGCGCGGCGCGGATTATGTATTGTGTGTGCTGCAACGTGTCGCTGGCACTCTGACCCAGTGCACTCGGCGCAACGCCGAGAGGGAGAACGCAACCTGCGGTGTTAATAAGGGTGATGACGCGGCGAACGATGCCGCTGACCTTTGATGACATGACTTTGGGCGAAAGTTGACCCATTCTAAGGATCGATTTGTCGTGACGCCATCGGTGCGCGACTTTTATTGATGGTGCGGGTATCATTCGCTCTTGGCTCTGGCTCCGCTACTTAACGCGATTCGAGGAGTAGTCGTTGATGAGAAAGTCTTTGCTTGCAGGCGCGCTACTTCTTTATGTCGCATGTAGTGGCGGAGGGGGCGGCGATGGCAGCGGACCCGGACCCGTTGCCAGCGTGACTGTCACCATTGCCGCCTCGACAATTACCGTTAACGGGACGACACAAGCGACGGCGGTTGCGAAGGACGCGAATGGCACTGTCGTAACGGGCAAAGTGGCGACGTGGACGAGCCTGACTCCAACGGTCGCCAGCGTGAATTCGACGACCGGTGTCATCACCGGGGTCGCAGCAGGCAATGCCACCATTCAGGCAACGATCGACGGTGTCTCCGGAACCGCGAGCATAACGACTACCGCTCCAGTGAGTATTTGCGGATCTGGCCCTCTCACGGTTGTTGACCTCGCCGTTGGCGGCGTGCGAGAGCTGAGCTCATCGTCTACTTCCGGTTGCATAAAGATCCCGGCAGCAACTTCGGCCGCTGCTGACTATCTCGTGATTGCGGCGAACACGGATTCGGCGCGCGATCAGATTGGCAACTATGTCCTCAAGTCAGACGAAGGAGAAACAGTTCCCTCGAACAACGTCATTCCAAGCAACGATATCGTCGAAGCTTCGAACAATCCGATTTTCGGTGCGAGCAAGCGTGACATCGGCGCGCTGCAGGCGCAATTCGACTGGCGCTTGAGAACTCTCGAGCGGCACGAGCTTTCTCTTCCCGATGCGCAACGAT
>JBGQKT010000030.1:0-21886 GCA_041499635.1 Gemmatimonadaceae bacterium | reverse complement strand
TATTTCGATCTCGGATTGATGGGAATCGAAGTGCCCGAAGAGTACGGCGGCGCGGGCGGCTCGCTCTTCATGGTCACGCTTGCCGTTGAAGAGATAAGCAAGGTCGACGCATCGTCGGCGATTGTCTGCGACGTGCAGAACACACTGGTGAATTATCCGATAAATCGTTACGGAACCGCCGCCCAGAAATCGAAATATCTGCAAATGCTGACTTCGGATACGGTCGGAGCGTACGCGCTATCGGAATCGGGATCCGGATCAGACGCATTCGGACTGTCTGCTCGCGCGGATAAGAAGGGCGACCGCTGGATTCTGAATGGTCAGAAGTTGTGGATCACCAACGGAGCCGAAGCCGGTGTGTTCGTGGTTTTCGCCAATGCGAATCCATCGGCGGGCTACAAGGGAATCACAGCGTTTATCGTTGAGCGCGATTTTCCGGGATTTGCCGTCGGCAAGAAAGAAGACAAGCTCGGCATTCGCGCATCGAGTACCACCGAGCTTCTTCTCGACAACTGCGAAGTGCCCGAAGAAAACGTCCTCGGCCCGGTGGGTCAGGGATACAAGGTCGCGATCGAAACGTTGAACGAAGGACGCATCGGAATTGGCGCGCAGATGATCGGTGTTGCACAGGGCGCGTTGTCGGCGACGATTTCTTATCTCAACGAGCGAAAGCAATTCGGAAAGTCGCTGTCCGAATTTCAAGCGGTTCAGTTCCAGGTTGCGCAGGCGGCGACAGAGCTCGAGGCCGCGCGACTCATGGTGTACAACGCATCCAGGTTGAAGGACGGCGGCCGCGACATTGCGCGTGAAGGTGCTATGGCCAAGCTGCTCTCATCGCAGGTTTGCGAGCGAGTGACATCGCTGTGCGTCGAATTGTTCGGCGGGTACGGGTACACCAAGGATTACCCGGTCGAGAAGTACTACCGTGACGCGAAGATCGGCGCGATTTACGAAGGGACATCGAACATGCAGTTGCAGACCATCGCAAAGGCCATTTTGCGGCCGAGTTAAAATCAACAAGCCATTCAGTATGCGCGTCTGGAGTTCTCAGTCTTACCGTTCGCGGTTTATCAGTCGCATTGCCGTGACGACGATTCCGTTTGTTTTTCTTTCGCACGGCCTGGGCGCGCAGATCCAGCAATCCGAATACGCTGCGCGACGTGCGGCGCTCGCGAAACTTCTTGGTAACGGTATCGTCGTCGCGATTGGATCACCGGAGCCTGAGCAGGATTACATCGCCTTCAATCAGAACTCGCCGTTCGTTTATCTCACAGGTTTTCGTGAGCCGGATGCGGGACTGGTGTTCGAGGTGAAGAACGGACAAATCGTCGGCACGGAAAAACTTTTTGTCCAGGCGAGTGACCCTTCGCGTGAGGTGTGGACCGGAAAGCGAGTTGGTGTGCAGGCCGTGCAGCCAACTCTTGGACTCGAAGGGCGCGATCACGGCACGCTTCTAAAAGTCCTCGACTCACTTCTCACACGTGACAGCACCGCAAGTCTCCACGTCATTGGGGATTTCGAGCCACGGCGTGCGATACTGAGCGGCACTGATCAGCAGATAATCGAACTAATGAAGCGTCATACGCATGCGACTGCACGATCCGCCAACGCAGGGGTCAATCAGCTCCGGCGAGTGAAGAGCACTGCGGAGCTCGATCTCATTCGAAAGGCGATTGCGATTACAGTCGATGCGCAGCGGGACGCGATGCGCTACGTCGAGCCGGGACAGAACGAATTCGAGACGCAGGCGCTCATCGAATACACATTCCGGCGAAACGGCGCGGATCGACCGTCGTTCTCCACGATTGTTGGCTCAGGTCCGAATTCGACGACCCTGCACTACAACGACGACGATCGATTCTTCAACGCGAACGATGTGATGGTAATGGACATCGGCGCATCGTATCGAGGTTATGCCGCGGACGTCACACGCACCGTTCCGGTGTCTGGAACATTTTCGGCCGATCAGCGTGCGATTTATCAGACTGTGCGTGATGTGCAGGCAGCGGGTGAGAGGCAGGCGAAACTCAATGCGCCTGGTCGCATGATGGCAGACTCAGCGAATGCTGCAATGAATGTTGGACTCGCGAAGCTCGGACTTATTGAATCACCAGGTGCAACGTACGACTGCGATACTTCCGCATCACGACAGTGTTCTCAGACTTTCCTTTATTACATGCACGGCCTGGGTCACGGCATCGGTCTCGATGTTCATGATCCTGGCGCAGCAGGTGGTGGCTTCGGAGGATCGTCGCTCGTGCCGGGAAGTGCGTTCACGATCGAGCCGGGGATTTATGTGCGGGGCAATCTGCTCGACATCATTCCAGTCACGCCGAGAAATAAGGAGATGATCGAGCACATCCGGCCGGCGGTCGAGCGATTCAAGAATATCGGAGTGAGAATCGAAGACGATTACATCATGACCGATAAGGGTGTCGAGTGGATCTCGAGAGCGCCGCGGGAGATCGATGAGATCGAAGCGCTCATGAAGGAGCCGTGGACCGGCCCGTCGCCTCGCGATACAACAAAGATCAATTGGTATAGAGGGAAATGAGAGAGAGGGGAGAACAGCGATTGCCGCTGTTCTCCCTCTCTCTATTTTCCTTTCAGAATCCCCTCTCGAATTCGAACCGCTTTCGCAGACGCATTCGATATAGGAACAATCCTCGTCTGCTCGCTGGTCCGGAAATTCGCTCGTGCATTCAAGGTCACGTCCTGATTTCCACGACGAACCACAACGGGAATCATTCCCCCCGGCGGCATCGCCGCAAATTTCGCGTTGAAGGCCGAGCCGAAGTCGGGATTCCCAAACTCTATTCCGCCTAGCGACACGAGATAGTCGCCGACCTTCACGCCCGCGGTGATTGCCGTTCCCGCCGGATTGAGCTCGATCACTTTGTATCCCTGCTCGTCGCGCGAAGTGGAGATTCCAAGATTCGGCAACACTGTGCGATCCGCCGTCAGACGAAGTCCCGCCAGCGGAAGAACGGAATCGTACGGGAATGGATCTCGGCCATCGACATAACGAGATGCAAACGTCGCGAACGATCGGCCATTCGCGGCGCGCGACACAGCGGCCCACCATTCTTCATTCGTGAATCCCTTGCCCCGCTTGTATTCGCTCTGATACATGTCGCGCATCACTGTATCGAGCGAATGTTGATTGTCGCTCGCGTCGCGAATCATGATGTCGAGAAGAAAACCGGCGAGCGATCCCTTCGGATAGTAAATGTCCTCCGTACCATCGAGTGGCTTCACCCACGTCGTGAGCGATGCATCCTCGAGCGAAACCGGCGGAGCATTCGAGACTTCCTCCGTCTTTCCAGTCGTGGTCGAATAAAACTGGTCGGGAGTCGTAAGTCCGCTTCGGACTTCAGCGAGGTCGGCGTAATAATCCGTGATGCCCTCGCTGATCCAGAGGAGTGGTGTCGGCTGTGGACGATCGTATTTGTACGGCCACATTTCCGCCGGCCTCAATCGCTTCACATTCCACGCGTGGAAAATCTCGTGCGCGTAGAGCGACGCGAGAACAGGATTGCCGAGTACTTGTACTGAAAGAATGTCGAAGTGGGAGTTCTGGTGCTCGAGTCCTGCCGCAGCTCCGGGAGAATACTCCGAGTCGGCGACCTGAAGAACGGTGTAAGTGTTCCACGGAATCTCTCCATACACCGCTGCCTCTGCGGGGACGATCTTCGAGAGCTGATCGAGAACCATCCGTCGCGTTGAATTCGAGAGAGCGTCAGGAGGATAACTCGCGAATCGCATCTGCTTGCCGCCCGCCATTGCGCTGTCGAGGTCGAAGCGCCCGATGAAGAACGGCATGTCAACGAGATCGTGATAGTTCGACGCGGCAAAAGTGTTCGGCGAGATCTGCGTCATTCCGGTCGCGATCTTCCACGTTGGAACGGTGTGGATGACAACTGTCGCCGGAAACTCTGCGCTCTGCCCTTCGGGATAGAGAAAGAGATTCGTTCCGTTGAAGAATGCGAACTCGGGCTTCGTCCACGCGGCGGCATTGTCGAGCGTCATCGCCAGATAATCGAACGAGACTCGCATTGGGCCGGCCTGACTGGAATGAATGCGCCACGTATCGTGATCGACCTTGTTCCACGTTGTCGGGGATGATCCTTCAGTCGCAGCGAATTGCGTGACGTAGCGAACGAAGTTCTCGATCTCGTATTCGCCGGGTGTCCACGCAGGAAGTGAGAGTATTACATCGCCTGCGCCGCGAGTGTTGAACGACATCACAACATTTATCGTTCGCTTGTATGCAGTTGCGGAGTCGAATGTTACATCGTATCGAACGTCGGAGATCGGCACCGACACAGGATCGGCGGGTGTGAGCGCCGCGAGCGCCGCGATTGCAAGGTATTGAAGTCTCATTCGCGTACGTTACAGGGTCACAACGGCGCGTGCTATATTCGGGCCGCAATTCGTACAACGCGCGAACATTCTCGCGCAATTCCTGGGAATGATGTTGGATGCCTGAGCCGATACCGGAGCCGCGTGAATCGGGATTCACCAAGACCACATCGAGTCCTTTGTACTGGGCCCGATATGGTCCCCCCGGAAAAGATTCTCTCGTTGTTCTGCACGGCGGCCCCGGAGCAGACCACGAGTATCTGTTGCCGCAGATGCTTCACCTCGGGGAAAAGCATGATGTTCTTTTCTATGATCAGCGCGGCGGCGGACGCTCGCGGACCAGCGATCAGGAACCGGTCACGTGGCGAACACATGTCGATGATCTCGCGGCGATCGCCCAGGAGTTCGCTCTCGATCCGCTGACGGTCGTCGGTTATTCCTGGGGTGGACTGCTCGCGACTTTGTACGCCCTGGAAGCTGTCGAATCACCCGTCGATCGACTCGTTCTGATCGACCCCGCTCCATTCGCGCAACGTTATCGCACTCAATTCGAGGACGAGTTTCGAAAGCGGCAACAAAGTCCGGCGATTCAGAAAATGCGTGCCGAGCTCGAGGCATCGGGACTGCGTGAAAGCGATCCGGATGCGTATCGTCAACGATTATTCGAGCTCAGCGTCGCCGGATATTTCGCTCATCCCGAGAACGCCCGGAATCTCACCCCGTTTCGCGTTATCGCACGGACACAGCAATCCGTATGGGACTCGCTCGGCGATTACGACCTTTTTCCACGGCTCCATGAAATCCACTGTCCAACGCTGATCGTACATGGTCGTGACGATCCGATTCCGGTAGCGTCTTCTATAGAAGGTGCGGAGCAAATGAACGCACGACTGGCGCTGCTGGACGACTGCGGCCACGTACCGTACGTTGAGCAGCCCGCGGGACTCTTTGCCGCAGTAGACAAGTTCCTCGACGCATCGCCTCCGCCAACCGATTCCAAGTGACCCGCCGGTAGAAAATGTCCGAGTACGGCATAGTTCAACAGCACCTTACGACAATCGAGATGGACGGGAAGCCGTGCGATGTATCCGTGCGCATCGCATATGATGGCATCGAGTACATCGGCCGACTGTTCTTCAGCGACCCTTCGACCGGACAGGGGATTCCCGATCACGGCGCGATTCCTGGACGAACGGTCGAGGAGGCCGTTCAATTCGCGCGACGCCTAACTCTCGAGGATTTCACCCGGCGCTATCATCGTGCGCGCGCCGACAAGCGTCGCTACACGCTTCTCCGCAAAGCAACCGATGAAATGCTGATGAAGATCAAATACATGAATCGCGTTTCGATCAACATGCGGAAGGGATTGCTCGACGCTGAAGGTGCCGGACAGGAAATCGAGCTGATCCAGCGGCAGCTTCACGAGATGATCGACAGGCTACCGGGCCAGGCGGGACATGAGGAATAACTGACGGTCGCCGGTGCCCGCTGGCCGATAACCGATCTCGGAGGTCCGAAACTGAAAAACTCACAACTGGGGTAGTTCTCGGACCTCTGGGATCGGTTATCGGCTAGCGGATATCGGCGACCGGTATATTGAAGTATGGACTCGCGTTCAGCCGCTCATGTCCTCTCCCAGATCAGCGCTCTCCTCGAATTAGCGGGCGCTCCGCGATTCAATGCCCGAGCGTACCAGCACGCGGCGCGGGCTGTGCTCGCACTCGGCGCCGATGACCTGACACTGCTGTACAAATCCGGCGAGCTCCGAAAAACTAAAGGCATTGGGCCCTCGACTCTCTCAGTCCTTCAAGAGCTGATCGAAACCGGCGAGTCGAGCTACCTCGAGCGACTGCGCGAAGCAACACCCGGCGGACTCTTCGATCTGCTTCGCGTTCCCGGACTTGGCGGAACGAAAGTCTCCATGCTCCATCAAGAGCTCGGCGTCGAAACGCTCGACGATCTCGAGGCAGTCGCCGTCGACGGACGTCTCGCAAAGATGCCGAAGTTCGGACCGAAGACAGTCGAGCGTATTCTCAAGGGCATCGAGTTCGCGCGACATGCGACGAGACGAGCATTGTATCACCGCGCGCTATACCAGGCAGACCTCCTTCAGGCGACTGTTGAGCGTCATCCTGATGTCATCGAAGCAATTATCGCGGGATCTCTTCGCCGTTTGAACGAAACGATTGGCGACGTCGATATCGTCGCGATTTGCTCGGCGGATCCGACATCAGTCGCTGGGTCGTTCGCGCAAATGCCGGGGATCAAACGCGCGGAAGTGAAAAACGATACTGCGTCGATTCAATTCGTCGACGACGTATCGGCCGACATCGCGTGCGTTCTTCCGGACAACGCAGGCTTCGTGTTGTGGCGGCTTACGGGAAGCGACTTGCACGTGAAAGAGATGCACGTGTGGGCTGCAACACATAAGCACACGTTGACCGATACCACGCTTTCCAGTGCCCGTGGGAAAGCGTGCCCATGCGCAACCGAGAAAGATCTCTTCGGAGCTCTCGGCCTTCCGGAGATCCCACCAGAATTGAGAGAGGGTCATGGAGAAATCGAAGCCGCGGCCGCCGGCATGCTTCCGGATCTGGTAACGCTCGACGATCTCAAAGGGGTGCTCCACTGTCACACTACCTGGTCGGACGGCGGTGCATCCATAGAAGCAATGGCCGATGCCGCGCGCGAAAGAGGATGGAAATACATCGGCATCTCCGATCATTCTGAATCAGCGTTTTACGCCGGCGGAATGAAGCGTGACAAGCTCGCGCGGCAGCACGAGGAAATCGACGAGATCAACTCCAGGACGACGAGATTTCGAATTCTGAAGGGAATCGAAGCAGACATTCTCGCCGACGGTCGCATCGATTATTCAGACGAGCCGCTCGACACTTTCGACTACGTCATCGGTTCGGTGCACTCACGCTTCAGCATGGACGGCGCCGCGATGACTGAGCGCGTTCTGAAAGCAATGGACGATCCGCGACTCACGATACTCGGCCATCCGACGGGGCGCTTACTCCTTACACGCGAGCCGTATGGGATCGACCTCGATGCCGTCATCGACAAAGCAGCTGAAACCGGCGCGGTAATCGAGCTGAACGCGGATCCGCACAGACTCGATATGGACTGGCGACACTGCCGCATCGCGAAAGAAAAGGGAGTCCCTATAGAGATTGGACCCGACGCACATTCCGAGAGCGGACTCGATTATGTCGAGCTTGGAGTTGGAATGGCGCGCAAAGGCTGGCTCGAAGCGAGCGATGTATTCAACACGAGATCGGCGCGGGATGTCCTGAAGTTTGCGAAAGACAAGCGAGAACGATGAAAAAAGTGAAGCGCCGCCCACGAAAATTGAAAGGAAAGGAATTGTCAGCTTACGCGCTCGAAGTTGTTGCGCGACTGAAGAAGGCGTACCCGGACGCGCGCACCGAGCTGAATTTCGCAACGCCCCTTCAGCTACTCATTGCAACGATTCTGAGCGCGCAGTGCACAGACAAGCGCGTGAACATGGTGACTCCGGAATTGTTTCGGGTGTTTCCAACTGCGCGCGATCTCGCTGCTGCCGAACCCGTCCAATTGGAGGAGATGATCCGCACAACGGGTTTCTTCCGGAACAAGACAAAGAGCTTGCTCGGAATGTCGGCCGCTATTGTCGGGCGACACAACGGTGAAGTCCCCCGCACAATGGCAGAGCTTGTCGCACTTCCAGGTGTCGGTCGAAAAACAGCGAACGTCGTGCTCGGAAATGCGTTGGGTGTGAATGAGGGTGTTGTCGTCGACACGCACGTTGGCCGTCTGTCCAATCGACTTGGCTTTACTAACGAAACAGACCCTGTGAAAGTCGAACAGGTGCTGATGAAGCTGATTCCTCGCGACGATTGGGTGATCGTGTCACACCTGCTGATATTCCACGGGCGACGTGTTTGCATCGCGCGCGCGCCACGGTGCGCTGAATGCGTGCTCAACGACATCTGCCCGTCGAGCCGGGTATGATGTATCATTCACCGACTTTCCCTCTGTAATCGAGCAAAATGACACGACAGGCAACAATAGAAACGAACCGCGGAACGATGACGGCCGAGCTGTACGATGATGCCGCGCCGAATACTGTGTCGAACTTCGAGACACTCGCGAACAAAGGGTTTTACGATGGCGTGAAATTCCATCGCGTCGTGCCCGACTTCGTGGTGCAGGGCGGCGATCCGTTATCACGCGAGCTTCCGGAGGGCAATCCCCGGATTGGAACAGGCGGCCCGGGTTACAAAATCGATTGCGAGACTGCAGGCAATCCTTACAAGCACGAGCTTGGCGCACTCTCGATGGCGCATGCCGGAAAGAATACCGGTGGCAGTCAATTCTTCATCGTTTTGAATGAAGGCAACACGCGCCACCTGAACGGAGTTCACACCGTCTTCGGTAAAGTCGTCAAAGGATTGGATGTTGTAAAAAACATCCGGCAGAACGACACCATGACGAAGGTCAGGGTGTCTGACTCACAGAGCGCAACGGAGTAGAGCGAATGGCTCAGAAGCAAAGCACAGATCTTGGTGCCGCGCTAAGAGGATTGCTCCTCGGCGGCTCGGTAATATTCCTTCTTCTGCTGACGATAGTGTGGCTTACCAACCGGCATTTCGAGGCAAAGGAAGCCGCGGCGCAACCCAAGGCCGGCACGACGCAGACAGCCCCACCACCGCCCTAACCCGCCTAACCGTCACCCGTGACGGTTAGGTTCAACGGATGGCGGGTTCTCCGCGTATTCCTGATGAGGAACGCGACCTGGTTGCTGCCGCAAAGGCGGGCGATCGGGAAGCTTTCTCGGGGCTGGTCCGTCTTCATCAGAGACGAGCCTACCTTGTAGCTCGCGCGATTGTCACCGTGCATGAGGATGCCGAGGATGCGGTGCAGGATGGATTCGTACGTGCGTTTCAGGCACTCGATCGATTCGATCCAACGCAGACATTCGGAGCATGGCTCAACAGGATCGTCGCCAACGCAGCGCTCGACCTCACACGTCGGCGCAAGGTTCGCAACACCGAAGAGCTGAGTGACGCTCTACGGTCGCCCTTCCGCGATCCAGCAGAAAATGCGGAGCTGCGTGAGCGGCTGGCTGATGCTCTGGCGAAGCTGCCGGAACGTGCGCGGTCGGTGATTGTACTGCATGATGTAGAGGGCTACACGCACGTTGAGATCGGCGAGATGCTCGGGATTCCGGGCGGAACGGCGAGATCGGATTTGCACCACGCGAGGCAGAAACTTCGCGAGCTACTGAAGGACTTGAGAGGTTAGAACAATGGCAGATGAATTGAAATTTCCGAATCGAGGCGAGCGACACATCGCGCGCGACGCAGACTCGCTCGACGAGCAGACTGTGCGCACGATTCGCAGCGCGTACTTGCCGCCGGTTGCGGGTGATCAGAATGCGTATTGGAGTACGCTCCAACAGCGAATCATGGCGCGTGTGGGAACGGTGCTACCTGCTCGGCGCGAACAAGGCTGGTGGTCTGTGCTGAGTGGCTGGTCGGAAGTCGGACTGGTCGCCGCCGCCGCGTTGTTTGTCGTTGGCGGCTTTGTCAGTCACCAGCTCGGCGAGCCGGAAGATCAGGTCGCGTACGAATCCGTGGTGCAGCCTTCGACTCCCGAGGCCATTTCGGCACGGGCGCAGCTGGTAACTGCTTCCGATCAGTCGGATCAGCGCGATGCTGCACTTCAATACATTCTCTCTTACTGACCGGAGCAGATGATGGAGCGCTCGAAATGGTACGCTCTGCTCTTCCTCGTTGGCGCCTTCGTTGCAGGTGCAGCCGTCGGGGTCGCCGGTGATCGCGCGCTGGAGCACAGGGGTCTGCCACGACGTGGTGGTCTTGACCGCATGGCTCACGAGCTCGATTTGACTGCGGCTCAGAGGGCGGCGTTCGACAGCATTCTAGAGAATCGTCGAACGCAGATGCGTCAGCTCTTCGCGCCGATTCGGCCCCAGCTCGATTCGTTGACCGCGTTGGGCGACAAAATGCGCGACAGCACACATGAGCAGCTGAAGCGCGTGTTGACTCCGGAGCAGCAGGTGAAGTTCGACAAGATGCACGAGGAAGCGAAGAAACGCGCCACTGACGCGCGCCGACGACTTGATATGAACGGAGGTCCCGGATCCCACGGACCAGGACCCGGCAAACGGTAATTCGATGATTGGAATGAAAGCAGCAGTCGCAGCGTTGATGTTTTTTCCTGTAATATCAGCGGCGCAAGCAAATCCACCGGTAATTGACACCGCGGCAACACCGATAACACTCGCCGAAGCAATTCGCCTTGCGCAGCAGAACGCGCCGGCGACGGTGCAGGCACGCGGCGCGATTCAAACGTCGTCTCTCAGCGTCAAGCAGGTGTACAGTCAGTTTCTGCCGAGCATCAACGTTTCGGCGTCGACGGCGCATCAGAGCGGTGATCGCTTCGACACGCAGGGGAATCTCGTGCCCTTTACCGGGAATCCGACCAACTATTCGACTGGACTGAACGCAAGTTTGCAGCTCTTCGATGGGGGCAGGCGATTCTTTGATCTCAAAAAGTCGAAAGCAGATGTCAACGCGGCCGAAGCAAGTGAAGTGACACAGCGATTTCAGGTCGCGCTGCAAGTGAAGCAGGAGTACTACAACATTCTCGCCGCTCGTGAACAGCAGGGTGCGGCGCAATCGCAGCTCGAGCAGGCGAATCAACAGCTGCGCGATGCGTCGCTTCGTCTTCGCGCGGGTGCTGCAACGGTGTCTGATTCTTTGCGCTCGGTCATACAGTTGGGCAATGCGCAGCTCGCTCTTCTCACCGCGGAAAACAATCTGAGCGTTGCAAATGCGACGTTGACCCGGCTTGTCGCGTCGCCGCGTCCCGTAACTGCGACGCCATCGGATACGATCGATCAGCGAATCGAGATTCCGACCCTGGCGGAGCTCGAGCCTTTGGTACAAAACGCGCCCGCAGTCGAGCAGGCGCAGGCGGAGCTCAAATCCGCGGAGGCCGCCTCGCGATCTGCAAAGACTTCTTACTTCCCGACGCTCAACATGAATTTCTCGCGTGGTGGGAGTGGCCTGGATCCAATGTTCGGGCTGGGCGACAAACGATACGCGTATAACCAGAGTCTCAATTTCAGTCTTTCATTTCCGCTGTTCAACAATCTGAATCGGGAAACGTCGGTACTGCGCGCATCGGTTGCTGAGGACAATGCAGAGGTTTCGCTGCGCGACGCGCGATTCGCTGCGCATCAAACGCTGGTACAGGCGTTGGGACAAATGAGAACCGCGCAGGCACAGGTTGATATTCAAACATCATCCGTGGCTGCCGCGGTCGAGGATTTACGCGTGCAGCGAGCCCGTTACCAGGTCGGCGCAGCCACGCTTCTCGAGGTTCTCACCTCGGAGACTCAGCTCGACCAGGCGCGCAATGCATTGATCAGAGCGCGCTACGACTACCGCGTGGCGAAGGCGCAGCTCGAAGCGCTGATCGGACGTGACCTTTAGGAGATGAATTTGAAACGCAAAATGATGCTGGCGGTGGCGGTTGCCGCAGGAATGACCGCCTTCGCCTGCTCCAGAAATAAAAACGACACGCTGACGATTCCGCTTCAACCGGTGACTCGTCAAACAATCGTCGTTTCGGCTGAAGCGACCGGTGTGGTCGAGCCGATCAACGTGATCGAGGTGAAAGCGAAATCGTCCGGGCAAATTGTTGCGATGCCGGTGGAAACCGGCTCTTTCGTCAAGCCGAATGATTTGCTCGTTCAGCTCGATACGCGCGACACGCGCAATGCGTATGCGCAGGCGAAAGCAGATATCGACGCAGCAAACGTGAATCTGGCGGTGTCGAAGCAGGCGAAGGAGCGTGCCGATCAATTGTTCAAGGATCGCATCATCACTGCCGTCGAGCACGAACAAGCTCAGGTTGAATATGCAAACGCTTACGCGACAGTACTGCGCAATCGCGCGGCGCTCGACATTCGCTTGCAGAATCTTCAGGAAGCGACGGTGCGCGCGCCGGTTGCGGGCACTGTCATCGAGAAGGATGTCGCACTCGGCCAGGTAATCGCGTCGGGAACCGGATCGTTCGGCGGCGGCACGACGATTCTCAAGATGGCCGATCTCACGAAGGTGCGAGTGCGGGCGCTCGTGAATGAAACCGACATCGGCAAGGTGAAGCCGGGTCAGACTGGGACGGTGACCGTCGATGCATTTCCGGATCGGCCATTTGTCGGGACCGTCGAAAAAATCGAGCCGCAGGCGACGATTCAGCAGTCGGTCACGATGTTTCCGGTGTTAATCAGCATCGACAATACGTCGCGGCTGCTCATGCCTGGCATGAACGGCGAAGTGTCGATCGAAGTCGAGCGTCGCGACAATGTGCTCGCGGTTCCGAACGATGCCGTGAGAAGTCCAAACGAAGTTGCGTCGGTGGCGCCGCTGCTTGGATTGGATCCTGATTCCGTTCGCGCGATGCTTCGCAATCAGGGAGGCGGGGGCGGTGGCAATCGCGTTGGAAGCACGCAAGGTGGTCAGGGCGGTGCTATCGATGGAACACCAGGCGCTGCGTCGACTAACGCAGAGCTGGCGACCACCAACCAGCAAAGTCGCGGTACTCCGGGTGCACAGGGTGCACAGGGTGCACAGGGTGCGACGGGTGGCTCAGGTGCAACTGGTGGACAACGCGGCGGATTCAATCTTCCGCAGGTTACCGACGCACAATGCGCAGCTGTGACAGCGACGCTTGCAAAACATCCCGACGTACAAACGAAGATTGCTGATCTGCGCACTCGCATGATGTCGGGTGAGATCGACCGACAGGCAATGCAGGGAGAGATGCAGAAGATCTACACTGCTGTTGGACTCGACGCCGGTGTGGCTCGCGCCTGCAATTTCAGGCAGCGCGGAGCACAAGGAGCGAGTGGATCAGCGGGTGCGTCAGGTGGTAGCGGATTCGGTGGTGGACAGAGTGGTGGTGGACAAAACGGTGGTGGTCAGAACGCTTTCGCCGGCGGTCAATCCGCAGCGCGCAGAGGACTCGTCTTTGTCGCTTCCGATACAACCAATAAGAGGAAGTACACTCCCAAAATGGTTCGACTCGGCGCGAGCAACTTCGATTACTCGGAAGTAATAAGTGGAGTGAAGGAAGGCGATCTCGTCGCGATTCTAAACGTCGCGGCGTTGCAGGCGAAGCAGCAGCAGGATCTGAACAACATTCGCGGCCGTGTGGCCGTGCCTGGAATTCAGCGACCGACGACCGGTGGTGCGGCAGGTGGTGCGGCAGGTGGTGCGGGCGCTCGACCAGGCGGCGCAGCCGGCGGCCAGCGTTAAGGTGGCGTTGATATGAGTCTACCAGCCCAACGAATCGAGCCTCGGCCGCAACAGGCTAGCGGTGCTCATCCCGATTTAAGGAAAACCGCCGGCAATGAGGCGATGCTCATCAAGGAGATCGTGATTGTCGCGCTGAGTGCACTGCGTGCGAACAAGATGCGATCGTTTCTCACAATGCTCGGCATCGTCATCGGCGTCGCGGCAGTGATCGCGATGGTCGCAATTGGAAAGGGCGCGCAGAAATCCATCAGCGATCGAATTGCAAACCTCGGCACCACTCTTCTCACAGTGCGGCCCGGTGCAGCTCGCGGATTTGGAGTCGCAACAGACGACAATGCCAAGCTCACGGTGTCCGATGCTCTAGCTCTGGAGAAACGCGGGAAGAATTTTGCGGAGGTCGGGCCCGAGATGGGCAAGCGCGCGATGTTCCAGTACGGAAGCACGAACGCGATGACGCAGGTAACGGGCGCGATGCCGAACTATCCTGACATTCGAAAGTTCACTCTCGCCGCAGGCCGCATGTTCAACGACGCCGAAGAAGCGGGAATGCGTCGCGTCGCAGTCGTTGGCTCCGCCGTGATCGACAATCTCGGTCTGCAAACTCCCGAAGCTTTACTGGACGAGAACGTAAGAATTGGTGGAATTCAGTTCCAGGTGATCGGTGTCTTTGCGTCGAAGGGACAGACGGGCGGATTCGGAAACAACCCCGATGACTTCGTTTTGATTCCTCTATCCACCGCGCAATTCCGAGTGATGGGCTCCGACCGGTTGAACAACATCGGAGTGATGGCAATCAACGAGAAGCAGATTCCCCAGGCGCAGGCGGAGATTCAATCGATCCTTCGCCGAGAGCATCGGCTCGGGCCTGACAAGAAAGACGATTTCGACATTCGCAATCAGGCCGAATTCCTGAACACATTCGCCGAGACGACGAAGACTTTCACGTTCCTGCTCGCGGGAATTGCGGCAGTGAGCTTGCTCGTCGGTGGAATTGGAATCATGAACATCATGCTCGTTTCGGTTACCGAGCGAACACGCGAGATTGGCGTGCGGAAAGCGCTCGGTGCGACAAAGGGAGCGATACTGCTTCAGTTCCTGATCGAGGCGGTTGTGCTTTGCCTGCTCGGCGGGCTCGTCGGAATTCTCGTCGGCGGTGGCGGCGCGACTCTGCTGAACAAGCTCGGCGGTTTCAATACGACGATCGATCCGAGCGCGGTTGCGCTTGCGTTCGCGTTCTCGGCAGGCGTGGGAGTTTTGTTTGGAGTGTGGCCGGCGCGACGTGCGGCGTCGCTCGATCCAATTATTGCGCTCCGTTACGAGTAAGAAAACGGATTAAGCCGGATCGGAGCGGATACGAAAAAACGAGCCCCGCGCAATTAAGCGCGGGGCTCGTTTGTTTTCGCCCGTTAGATGTTATCGGGGTCGAGTTTCCGTTCGGTCTTGCCGAATTCCTTCTGAACCTTTCCCTTCGCCTGCTCAGCTCTTCCCTTGATGTGCTCGCTTTCGTTATCGGTCATGTCGCCGAGGCCGCCGCGAACCTTACCCTTCATCTCCTTCGCCTTCCCCTTGATTTCGTTCTCGATGCCGCGTGTGTTCAGGTCCTTATCCATATACCCTCCTTTACAGCAACTTCCGATTGAGCCCGCCCGCCGCAATCGCGGCGGAGGCATGATGTATATAAGGCAATCGATATGCCGCCTTCGCACGACCGCCTTGCGGCCCGAGGCATGGTAATTGAGATTTTTGCGATGTTTGTACAATTGAGGCCCAAGCACCTCGCTCAATCGAAAGGTCGCTGACATCGCCACCACTCCCGAAGCCCCTCCGACCGGGCATCGTCTCCGACAACTCACACTCGTAGCGCTCGGCGTCGTCTACGGCGACATCGGCACAAGTCCGCTCTATGCGCTCCGCGAATGTTTCAAGCCGGAGTACGGACTAAGCGCGATTCCGGAGAACGTGTACGGAGTTTTGTCGCTCGTACTTTGGTCGCTCATTCTCATCGTGAGCGTCAAATACATCGTTTTCATTCTGCGCGCCGACAATCGCGGTGAAGGAGGAGTGCTCGCTTTGCTTGCGCTCTTGCTTCAGCGGCAACGACGAACCGGCGACAAATGGAGGCGACGGGCAATCATCTACCTCGGAATTATTGGCGCAGCATTGCTTTACGGCGACGGCGTGATCACGCCGGCGATCTCGGTCCTTGGTGCGACCGAAGGTCTCGAGGTAATCACACCTGCGTTCCGATTCATTGTCGTGCCTGCGACACTCGGCATTTTGTTCACGTTGTTCATCTTTCAGAAAAGAGGAACGACCAAAGTCGGCAAAGTGTTTGGTCCAGTAATGGCTGTGTGGTTCGTGACTATCGCGATTCTCGGTGCCGCAGAAATCGCGCTGAGTCCGGAGATACTGCTGGCCGTCAATCCATGGTACGGAATTCGGTTCTTCATAACACACGGGTACGGCGGATTCGTTCTCCTCGGCGCAGTAGTCCTCGTGGTCACCGGAGGCGAAGCGCTTTACGCTGATATGGGTCATTTCGGGCCGAAGCCGATTCGTCTCGCATGGTTCGCGTTGGTCCTGCCGGCGCTGACTCTCAACTATTTCGGGCAAGGAGCCCTGATTCTCCACAATCCGGCAGGTGCGCAGAATCCGTTTTTTATGTTAGCTCCAAGAATGATGCTTTACCCGCTCGTCGTGTTGGCTACTGCTGCGGCAATCATCGCGTCGCAGGCGTTGATCTCGGGCGCGTTCTCACTTACCCAGCAGGCGGTACAGCTCGGCTACAGTCCGCGGGTGAACATCGTTCACACCTCGAAGACCGAAGCTGGTCAGATCTACATTCCGGAAATCAACAGTGCATTGATGATCGGCTGTCTGCTCGTCGTTCTCGGGTTCCGATCCTCGAGTGCGCTTGGTGCGGCGTATGGAATCGCGGTCACTGGAACGATGGCAATCACGACAATTCTGTACTACGTCCTCGCGCGCTCACAATGGAATTGGAGTTTCGCAAAAGCGGGGGCGTTCCTGGTGTTCTTTCTCGCGATAGATCTTGGTTTTTTCAGTGCGAACGCACTGAAGATTTTTCACGGGGGCTGGGTTCCGATCATTCTTGCGGTCATCATCTTCAACTTGATGACGACGTGGCATCGCGGACGGCGAATCGTGCAGAAACTTCTCACTCGCGGATCTCTGCCGATCGATCTTTTTCTCGATGACGTTGCCAAGAATAAGCCCGTTCGCGTTCCGGGAACCGCTGTGTTCATGACCTCCGATCCCGAAGGCGCGCCGCTTGTTCTGTTGCATCACCTGAAGCACAACAAGGTGCTGCATCAGAACGTGATTCTATTATCAGTACTCTCGACAAACGTGCCCGAAATTCCGGATTCAGAGCGTGTGGTCGCAACGCCGTTGCGCGAGGGATTTTTTCGCGTGACGGCGCGCTACGGGTTTATGGAGACGCCGTTCGTTCCGAAAGTACTTGCCGCGTGCAAGGGCTCGGGCATTGTCGCGGAGCCGAGGGACACGACGTATTACCTGGGTCGCGAGAGGTTGATTCCGGTTGGAACGTCGCGACTCGCCAAGTGGCGAAAGACGCTTTTCATATTCATGTCGAGGAATTCCCGGTCAGCCACGGAGTTCTTTAACATTCCGCCAAACCGCGTAGTGGAGCTCGGAGCGCAGGTCGAGTTCTAGCACCGTCCGCGTATTCGCTCGATGTCGCGTCGATCTTTCTTTGTTGGGCGACCGCTCTCGTATCCGGTGTTTGCATTCATTGCCCTGACGTGCGCGGCCATTACCTCGCGCTGCTTTTTTGATTCAGCGTCTTCTTCGTAGAGTTTCGCAGCGACAGGCGCCGGCCCGCGACGCTCAGAGACGTCTTTGACAGTGATGACATGCTCGTACGGACCGATCCGAATTCTTATTCGGTCACCGGCAGTAACGAGTTTTGCGCGTTTCGAGCGCTCGTCGTTGACCTCGATCTTTCCGCCGTCAATTGCACCGACGGCAAGCGCGCGCGTTTTGTAGAAACGCGCTGCCCACAGCCATTTGTCGAGGCGAACTTTCATGAGTTAGTGAGACGCATTGTCTTGTTGTACATTTTCGCGAATGATCAACACGAAAAGCCTGCTCGCGCTCCTCATGCTTATGCCGTTCTCAGCGAGGTCTCAGGCTCAACCTTCAAAGCCTGACTCTGCTCCTCCCATAGTTCAGGATAACAGCTTCCTGATGGAAGAAGCATACAATCAGGAAAAGGGGATTGTGCAGCACATCAACACATTCCGCACGCACCGAGGCAGCACGGATTTCGACTATTCGTTCACGCAGGAATGGCCGGTCGGCGGTCTCACGCATCAAATGAGTTACGACATCCCAATCGTGCGCTCGGCGCGAGAGACTGGAATCGGCGACGTGCGAATCAATTATCGATATCAGCTCGTCGGCAGTGGAGAGACACGAGTTGCAGTCTCACCGCGCTTGTCGGTCACGCTGCCAACGGGCGATTGGAAGAAGGGACGTGGAAGCGGTGCGGCAGGAATCGAGACGATGCTTCCTGTCAGCTACGTTGTCTCGAAATTGTTCACGACGCATTCCAATGTCGGTTTGGCTCTAACTCCCTCAGCGCGCAACTTGGCGGGTGCTCGCGCCGATAGTTATGCGCTCACGCTTGGCCAAAGTCTCGTTATGACCGTGCACCCGAATATTCAGCCCCTCGTAGAAGCTGTATACACACGAGAGCAGGATGTCGTCGCGAAGAATTCCACGGAGTGGAAAGACGACTTCGTGATTTCGCCGGGCGTGCGCGTGGCGTTCAACTTCGCATCGGGACTTCAAATTGTCCCGGGCTTCGCGGTACCGATCGGCGTTGGGCCGAGCAGCGGTGATCGCGGATTGTTTTTCTATCTAAGCTTCGAACATCCCTTTACCGATAAGCGGTAGAGCGATTGAGCGACTTTCGGTCATCGACCGATCGCCTATCGCTCCATCGCTCCATCACTCCATCACTCAATCGCCCTTTTAAATTCGGTACGTCCGCCGCATCGGTGTGACCATCGAGGGCAGCAGCATTTTCCTCATTTCGGGCATCGACTCGCGCATCTTTTGAAATTCCGGCGACATTTCCATTTTTTGCCGCATCTGCGGCATCGACTCGCGCAGCTTTTGAAATTCCGGTGACGTCTCGAGCTTCCGCATCTCGGGCATCGCCTCCATCATCTTCATGTGCGCGAGCGGCTCCATTTCGCGCATTTGCATCAACGGCATTTCCATTCCGTCGCGGAAGATAAAGGCGCCTGGACCGCCCTCGCCCTCGCCGAAAAAGGTTCGCGTCCGCATGAAATCAGACGCGCGACCCGCAGTCACCTGAACGTCGCGCACTCGACCGCCTGAATAAACGCGGAGATTCACGCGCGAGCCCGGTGTTAGCTTCGCGACTTCGCGCTGCAATCGGTGAGATGGCAGCCCGCTCGCATAGCCGTCTTCCACATCACCCGGCGCAACTCGGAGATCGATTCCATTGATCGAGACGATTCGCTCGCCCTCGATGATTCCGGCGTTTTCCGCGGGACCCTTCGGCGTCACCGCCGAGACAAAAACTCCAAGTGTGTCTCGCGCCGTTCCGGTTGGAGAAAGCTGAAGACCGAGTACCGCCCGTTTCGCCATCACCGAATCGAGTCGGCCCACATATCCGCCCTCGAGAATCTTGCGGCATTCAACTTTTCCGTCAGTCGACGTGCACATATCGCCCGTCCCTTCTTTCGGCCGCGCGGGGGCGGTTTTCTGCTGCGCGACAACGGGTGATGCGCTGCCTGCGACCACCGCGATGACCGCAATTATCGATAAACCTCTCATTCGTAATCTCCGTGGAGTCTGGTTTTCATCTCGTATGACAGCCGAACCTCGCCCAGGGGTTGCCGTCGCCACATCCCTTACCTCAATCTTCATCCAATGACTTCTACCGCCTCGCGTCCTATCGTGCTTCCCGATCGCTTTCGCATCGATCGGGAGATTGGACGCGGCGGCATGGCCGTGGTCTATAGCGCCCACGACCATCACCTCAGCCGGGAGGTGGCCATCAAAGTCCTCGCCGAGGAGCTCTCGTCGGTAGTGGGCGCCGAGCGGTTCAAGCGCGAGATCGACGTGATGGCGAAGCTCGTGCATCCCGGAATTGTAGCCCTGTTCGACTCGGGCGAAGCCGACGGACGCCTGTACTACGTGATGCCGCTGGTATCAGGCGAGACATTGCGGGAGCGCCTCGTCCGCGAACGGCGCCTGACAATGGAGGAGGTTGCTTCCTGGGGCGCTGACATCGCAGATGCGCTGGCTTACGCACATGGTCTGGGAATAGTCCACCGCGACGTCAAACCGGAGAACATTTTTACAATCGGCGCGCGAGCTGTACTCTCTGATTTCGGTATCGCTCACGTTGTACATGATGTCGCCGCTCCGAGTGGATCACTGACTACAGCTGGCATGGTGATCGGAACGACTACCTACATGAGTCCGGAGCAGGTTACAGGCGAAGTCGAAGTTGACGGGCAATCCGATCTATACAGTCTCGGCTGCGTTTTGTACGAGCTGCTTGCGGGCGTTCCGCCATTTGTTGCGCCGACACCGATGGGCGTGCTGGCGAAGCATCTGAGCGAACCGCCGCGTACTCTGAAAGAGCATGACCTCCAGGTATCGCCGGCGATGGAAGCCATCGTGATGCAGCTTCTGGCGAAGAAGCCCAAAGACAGGCCATCGGGCGCAGTGGAGGTCGCGCGCGCACTTCGGTCTGCCCCAACCGCTGCGCATTCTGTCAAGAACGCTGACAAGAAACCCCCCGTGCCGTTGGCCTCCCCGACGCCTGCGGAGGAATTAGTCAACAGGGGACTACAAGTCTGGCGGCGAGCTGTACCGGGCGGCGCGGGAGCGCAGCTTGCGCTTCAGGAGTCGCGCGCGTACTTCGAGCGCGCATTGGCAATCGAGCCTCAAAACGCGCGCGCCCTGTCCGGACTCGCCAGGTATTACGGCGTTATGGCAACCCGTCGCTTCCTCGACTCCGAAACCGCTTTCGCAAAGAGCCGTGAGCTGATGTTCTCCGCCCTGGCAGCCGACGATAGATGCGGCGAGGTATACGTGCTCCTCGGTGTAGCGGCCCTTTATTGGGACGACGACTTCCATGCCGCCGCACGGCATTTTCAGCGCGCCCTTGAACTCGACTCGGAGGAGCCCGATTCGCTGCGCCTTCAAAGCATCGTGTTCAAAATCCTTGGGCGACTCGACAAGGCCGTTGAGATGGCGCGCGCGGCAACCCAGGTCGCGCCAGACGCGTCTGGACTTTGGAACACATTGGGCGACGCACTCATTGCCGCGGGCCGAAACGCCGAAGCCGTCGATGCGCTGAAACGTGCAATCAGTCTGCAAGCCGGCTACGGGCCCGCGCTCGAACGACTCGAGCTTGCACTCTTTCGAATTGGTGAAGCGGATCGCGCTCTCGAGACACGCGTGTCGAGACTCCGTGTAGCGGGCCACAGCGAGCGAGCGAAGATTCTCGAGCGCGAGGCAGTGGAGGTTGGCTTTGCAGAAGCGCGCCTTCGCGACGTGAGACGAGAGCTCGATGAGCTTCTGACTGAAGCGGAGGAGAACGATCCGTTCGTCGAATATTTCTCGAGCCGCAGTCCCGCCGACTGCATCGTCATTGCGTACGCCGAGCTCGGTGAGTGGAACAAGGCAATGGATTGGGTGGAACGCGCATATGAGCGCCGGCCTGGTCGGCTTCGCAGAATGCTCACCGATCATCCATATGATCATCGGGGGCTCGCGGTCGATCCGCGATATGCGCGGCTGCTGAGAGTGGCGGGGCTCGAGGATCTGCTCTAAAAAGCAAAAAGTCGCGATATTTCAGAATGTCGACGACGATCGAACCACCGCCCCGTGAAACGCTCGAGCCAGACCTTCATTCGTTCGAGCATCATTGGCAGGACGAGGCGGATGCCGCGTTCCTCTATCGTATTCTCGCCGCGGCGGAGCCGGACCAGCGCAAGAAGGACGTCTATAGTCGCCTCGCCGAAGTAGAAGACCGGCACGTTGTTGTTTGGGGCGACTTGTTGAAGCAACACGGTTATCCGCCCAGGCCATTCCGCCCAAGCGGTCGCGCGAAGCTGCTTGCTCGCGTCGGAAAATTGTTCGGGCCTGGGTTTCTA
>JBGQKT010000029.1:0-22105 GCA_041499635.1 Gemmatimonadaceae bacterium | reverse complement strand
CTTCATCGACGCGAGGTATGCCTTTTCCTTCGTGTTGGCGAACTTCGGGATCGCAATCGCGGCAAGAATGCCGATGATGACGACAACGATCAAAAGCTCGATCAGCGTGAAGCCCTTTTTGTTGCGTGCCATTGTTGAATCTCCTAAGGATGGGAAAGAATTGAAGCGGATAGCGCCGGGGGGCCAGCGTCGGGTACCGTTAAGGCACCAGCTGGGCCACGACTAGCCGTCTTCGCGAAGGTGTTGCGCTGTAACGACTTGACCTTTCGCATCTAGAATTCGTGAGAGGTGAAACATCTCGCAAATCGCCAACGGTCGTGCAAAATGTGATGGGAGAAGCCCGCATCGACGTCATCGATTAATCGCGCCGATTAGCAAAAGAGCGAAAAAAAAGCAGACGGTCCGGGGGAGGCCGCCTGCTTTTTTGTCTTGCAATCCCGGAGAGATAAGGACCGTCAGCGAGGAGACAGCGCCTAGGCCCCTACCCCTCTTTGTTCAGATCATCAGGTGCAGGTGATCAAACCGTTTGCCGAGGAGCTGCAGGTCTTTGCGGTCAGCGTGTGGGTCGCAACTGCTATCCAGCTTGCCGGAGGTCCAGCAACCGCGGTGAACGTAACCGACACGTTCTGCGACGGCGTAAAGCCCTGTGCCGTGCCGTTGCCTGAGAAGTATGCGCCTGCGCTATCTGCCGCGTAGCTCTCTTCGTAGGTCGCACCGTTGCGAAGATCGGACTTCATCGACGCGAGGTATGCCTTTTCCTTCGTGTTCGCGAACTTCGGAATGGCAATCGCGGCTAGAATGCCGATGATGACGACAACGATGAGAAGCTCGATCAATGTGAAGCCCTTCTTGTTGCGTACCATTGTTGCTCCTTGCAGTAGGATAGGAAGCGATGCGCGCTTGGGCGGGGCGCAGCTTGACCAGTGTCTAGGCACATGTCAGTCCGGTGCGGTCGGAATCCGTTAGGTGGCGGCGTGACATGCACTTGCATGAACGGTTATTTCCTGACGCAGCGGAATTACTCTGGCAAAATGCAGAACTTCGGGCATCCCGCATTGAAATTTGCGGTGCTCTATCAGCGACTGATCCCGCCTCGACAGGTTAATTTTCCCGCGCCGCTGACCACACAATCATTGAGGACGAGATGCAGATAGGAGTGCCACGCGAGACTTTGCCGGGGGAAAGCCGAGTGGCTCTGACGCCCGATGTCGTTCCCCAGCTCGTTCGCTCCGGTAACAGTGTGCTCGTCGAGCGCGGTGCCGGCGACCGAGCGGGATTCACTGACGAAGCGTATCGCAATGCGGGAGCGCAGATAGTCGACGACCCTGCGACTCTGTACGCCGCAGCTGAAATGATTCTAAGAATTCAGCGCCCATCGACGGCGGGAACAGGAGTACCGGGACAGCGTGGCGAGCGGGCAGAGATCGATCAGATGAATGAACGAGCAGTGTTGATCGGACTTTTGCAGCCGGCTGGCGATCCGGAATTCTTTCGTCGCGCGGCTGAACGAAAGATCACGGCAATTTCAATGGAGCTGGTGCCACGAACTACTCGAGCGCAAATGATGGACGCGCTCTCGTCGCAGAGCACGGTCGCGGGATACAAGGCTGCGCTCATCGCTGCAAACGCTCTTCCGAAATTCTTTCCGATGTTGATGACTGCAGCGGGCACTGTTCGACCCGCGCGCGTGCTCGTCATCGGCGCGGGAGTCGCCGGATTGCAGGCGATCGCAACCGCGCGGCGAATCGGCGCGGTGGTCGAAGCCTTCGATACTCGACCTGTCGTCAAGGAACAGGTACAGAGTCTCGGTGCAACTTTCGTCGAGCTCGGCGTTGGACACGATGTCGCGCAGGACGCGGGCGGCTACGCCAAGGAGCTATCCGAAGAGCACATCAAGAAAGAAAAGGAATTGATTCACGAGCGCGCGATCCAGGCCGATGTGATCATCACAACCGCGCTTGTCCCTGGAAGGCGTGCGCCGGTACTGGTGAGCGCCGCGACGGTTGCAGCAATGCGTCCTGGCTCAGTGATCGTGGATCTCGCCGGAGAACAGGGAGGCAACTGCGAGCTCACTGTACCCGGTGAAACGGTCGTTCGAAATCGCGTCACGATTATTGCGCCGCTTCACATCTCCAGTGATCTCGCATTCCATGCGAGTCAGATGTACGCGAAAAACGTTTCGGCGCTGATCGCTCTTCTCGCGCCAAACGGAAAGCTCGAGCTCAACATGAGTGACGACATAATCGCCGCGGTAACCATGACGGCAAACGGCGAAGTCCTGCACGGCCCGACAAAAGAAAAACTCGGCGCCAAATCCCCACAGACAACGGAGTCCGCATCGTGAGTCAGGAGCTTGTACTCGGCATCTATGTCTTCATCATGGCGATGTTCGTCGGATTTGAAGTGATATCGCGAGTGCCGTCGGTTCTTCACACGCCACTCATGTCGGGAACGAACGCGATTCACGGCATCGTAATTCTCGGAGCGATGCTGGTGGCGGGCGCGGCGGACACGAGGTTGCTCAAGGTCATCGGGTTCATCGCCGTCGTCTTCGGCGCGGCCAACGTCTTTGGCGGATTCGTGGTCACTGACCGGATGCTCGAGATGTTCCGCAAGCGCGCGCCCGATGCGAAAGAGGAAAAGAAGAATGCTTGACGCGCGCGAATCGGGAATCGCAATCGCATACATCGTCGCCGCAGTCCTCTTCATTCTCGGACTGAAGCGGCTGAGCTCACCTGCGACGGCGCGTTCGGGAAATCGCCTCGCGGCAATTGGAATGGCGCTCGCATTGAGCGTTACGCTGCTCGATCGTCAGATCGTTTCGTTCTGGATCATCGCCGCGGGAACGCTCGTGGGCGCCGGCATCGGAGTCTACTTCGCGCGCACTGTGCAGATGACTGCGATGCCGCAGATGGTTGCGCTGTTCAATGGAATGGGCGGCGCGACGGCCGCGCTCGTATCGGTCGCTGAGTACCTGCGTATTTCAGCGCAGACGACGGTCGGGACAGGCGAAGCAACGTCGATTGTACTCGGAACCGCAATCGGCGCGATCTCGTTCACCGGCAGTCTCATCGCGTTTGGAAAACTGCAGGAGATTCTTTCGGGCAAACCTCTACAGTTCCCGCTTCAGCGCGTTCTCAACGGTCTCGTACTTCTGGGAATCATCGGTCTCGGTGGAGCGATCGCCCTCGGCGCCGTCGGAACGTCGGCGATCTGGTTGCTGTTCGCGGCCGCGCTCGCCCTCGGCGTGTTGTTCGTTCTTCCAATCGGCGGCGGCGATATGCCGGTTGTGATATCGATCCTCAACTCCTTGACCGGACTCGCGGCGGCGTTGACTGGATTCGTACTTCACAATCAGATGCTCGTCGTGGCCGGCGTGCTTGTCGGAGCATCAGGTACGCTGCTGACTCTATTGATGAGCGCAGCGATGAATCGCTCAGTGGCGAACGTACTCTTTGGCGCGTTCGGCGCGACGAGTGAGAGTGCCGCGCTCGCCGCAACAGGGTCGCATCGTACGGTGCGACAAACAACGGCGGAAGACACTGCGATCGCGCTGGCCTATGCTCGAAGCGTAGTGATCGTTCCGGGATACGGATTGGCTGTCGCTGAAGCGCAACACACTGTGCGTGAGCTCGCGACCGATCTCGAAAAACGCGGCGTCGATGTGAAATATGCGATTCATCCCGTCGCTGGAAGAATGCCGGGACACATGAACGTGCTCCTCGCAGAGGCGAACGTGCCATACGATCAATTGCTGGAGATGGATCAAGTGAACGGTCAGTTCTCGCAGACGGACGTTGTACTCGTTGTTGGGGCGAATGACGTCGTCAATCCGGCAGCGCGTGATGACCCATCGAGTCCGATTTACGGAATGCCGATTCTCGACGTCGACCGCGCGCGCAATGTTGTTGTCTTGAAGCGAAGCATGGGTCACGGATTCGCCGGCATCGACAACGCTCTTTTTTATCACGACAACACGCGGATGCTCTTCGGTGACGCGCGGCAGTCACTCACGAAAATCGGTGAGGCTCTGAAATCGGCTTAGCGAGCTCGCTGTAAGTATCCGCGAACTCACGCGCGTAACGACGCACGTCGAATCGGAGAGCCGCCTGACGCTTCCCTTCCTTGCCGAGGTTGTTTCTCAACTCGGCGTCGGTGCACAACGATTCGATTGCGCGCGCTAGCTCGTTCACATTGCCCGGCGTGTGCGCCAGCGCAAATTGTCCGTTGTGCGTCTTAAGAATTTCCGACGCGCCACCGGCATTGCTTACAATGACCGGCCGGCCGGATGCCATTGCTTCGACAATCACAAGACCGAACGGCTCGGGTTTCGTACTCGCGTGAACAACAACATCGAGCGCGCGCATCAAAGAGGGAATGTCGTTCACTCTGCCCGTGAAACCGACACGGTCGGCGATGCCAAGCTGCGAGGCAATCTCGCGCAACTCGGAGACCCTGTATTGTGGCGTCGCTGATTCGTAAATCCGATCGCCGATAATGTAGGCGCGCAGCGGAATCGTCTTCGGCACCAGAGCGACGGCGCGAAGAAATACGTCGTGCCCCTTCCATGTCGCCATCTGCGCGACCAAACCCACCCGAACGGTCCCCTGAGGCGCTGGAGCGAGTCCTGAAGCATCGTCGAGATCGAACATTGGGCCGTCGCCCGAAAAGCGATTCAAATCGACGCCATTCAGTATGGCTCGAATCTCGACTCTTTTTCCCAACACATCGCGAAGGTCGCTCGCAACGCTCTCCGAGTTGCCTACCGCCAACGAACAACGGCCTGCTTCGAAACGAAGCAGAGGGATCATCACCCTTCGTAGAGAGAGGAAATCATGCATGTGCCAAAGAAGCCGCCACGAGCCTGGTGATGCGAGCGCTCCAATCGCGTGCATCTTGAATCCATTGGTGTGCACTACATCAGGACGCTCGCGCATCAACGCATCGCGAATTTGATGCATGTACTTCGCGGCCGAGGGCGCCGCCCATGCAACTCGACCGAAGCTGCGGATGGACTCTCCTCTGCCCTCCGGTGTATCGCCAAGCCGCTCGAGTGCGCGCGGAAACGGGATTACCTCGTGCGACACGCCGAGTCGCTTCAACTCGTCGATCAATGGCCCGGAGCCGCTTGCAATTACATGAGCTCGCCAATCCGGCTGCTGTTCAGCGAGGCCGTGCACTAAATCGAGCAGGCAACGCTCCGCACCGCCGATCTGCGCAGACGGACTGAGAAAAGTTATGCGCAAGGAGTAGTGGTCATGGCGCACTACCTGTCTGCTCACCGAAGGGCTCCATGTGAACAAGCACGCCCTGCACTTTTTTCTCGGCGTTGCGAATGGCCGCTTTCACTGCGCCGCTCAGCTCGTGCGCGCCGCGCAATGACATTTGCGGATCTGCCTGCACGTGAATGTCCACGTAATAAACCATCCCCGCGCGACGCACCGTCAGTTTTTCGATAGCCTTCACACCCGGAACAGCCTCCGCGGATGAACGCACGCGCCCCACAATCGCTTCTCCCGGCATCTTGTCCATGAGATCATGCAGAGCCGGTCGCACAAGAATCACTCCGTTGTACGCAATGATGCACGAAGCGACGAGAGCGGCCCAATCGTCCGCGGATTCCCAACCCGGACCGCCAATGAGCGCAATGCTGATTCCGATGAATGCCGCAGCGGAGGTGAATGCGTCACTCAGGTGATGCCACGCGTCAGCTTGAACGGCGGTGCTTCCTTCATCGACGCCGATCGCAGACACCCGGCGAAACAATACGTATTTGGTGATGAAGACGACGACGAGAACAATCAGAGTCCACGCGGCGGGCGAGTGATGGGGAGATCGGATTTCTCTTATCGCCTCGAAAGCAATTCCGAATGCGGCGGCAATGAGCATGATCGAGACCAAGCCCGCAGCGAGAGACTCAGCTTTGCCGTATCCAAACGGATACTCCTCGTCGGGATTCCGGCTCGCGACTCGCAGCCCACCCCACACGACCATCGATGCGAAAATGTCGGCCGTCGATTCGACAGCGTCGGCGATTAGCGCGTAGGTGTTGCCGACGATCCCCGCAACTAGCTTGACCGCTGCAAGCAGAGCATTGACGAACATGCCGAGCTGCGCGGAACGCATTCCGCGGCGCGCACCCTCGCTCATGTTTTTTGCCCGTGCCTACCGGCGCGATGTAATCGCGATCACGCCGCTGTTGTTCCCCGTCCCGAACTTCGTCTGCGCTTCCCACGCCGGATACAGGCGCACTTCCCCAATCTGGCTAGCGTCCAGATTGCGGAGTGATTTGATATCTCCGTACAGCACGCCGTCGAGGTAGACGCTCGGATATTTGGATTCAGCAGGTCCCATGACGCTGACTTCGCCGCGCCCGGTGAGAAATGAGGGACGAAGCCGGCTGATCACTTCATATGCATTGCCGCCAATCTGCGAGCGATTGATTTCCTCGAGTGTCAGCGTGCGTGAGTCGTGCGGAGGATTTCCGCCGGAGTTCGCAGCGGTCGAAGGTGTGCAGCCGATCACAACTCCTGCCACGAGCAGCAACAATTTGTGCGAAGCGGTCATACACACCTCCGGAAAAGAAATCGCTCAACCTACCAGATATGCGGGATCTTGTCGGCCGGCCTCAGCATCGGATCACCAGGCTTACAACTGAACGCTTCCGCAAACTCGGGCATGTTCGACAGCGGCCCGTTGGTGCGCCATTCAGAAGGAGCGTGCGGATCAGTCTTCACGCGAGTACGGAGCTGCTCGGGTCGCGTGTGAGTACGCCACGACTGCGCGTAGGCGATGAAAAATCGCTGCTCCGGTGTGTAGCCGTTGATGACTTCGCGCTTACCTGTCCGCGCGAGCGCGCGCTCGAGTGCGTCGTATGCCGTGACCATACCACCGAAATCGGCGAGGTTCTCGCCGAGTGTCAGCTTTCCATTGACGTGAATGGTGTCGACCTGGATGTAGCCATTGAATTGATCGATGATGAGCTGCGCCTGTTGATTGAAGCGAACCGAATCACTCGGCACCCACCAGTCGCGAAGATTTCCCTCTGCGTCGTACTGCCTTCCCTCATCATCGAAGCCGTGAGTGAGCTCATGCCCCGCCCAGCTACCACCGAGCGATCCGTAATTCGACGCGAGATCGCCAGTTGCATCGAATGTCTGGGGTGCAAGCGCGCCAGCGGGAAAAACCATTTCGTTGACGGACGGATCGTAGTACGCATTGACCGTCGGTACCGTCATGCCCCATTCGGTCTTGTCTACGGGTTGGCCGGGTCGATTCGCAACGCGCTGCCACTCGAAAGCGTCCGCGCGGAACACGTTTGACGCAAACGCGCCCTCGACAACGTGAAGCTTGCTGTAATCACGCCAGCGATCCGGATAACCGATTTTCTCGTTCATCTTTGCGAGCTTCGCGAGAGCAAAGCGACGCGTCGAGTCGGCCATCCACGTCAGTTTGTTCAGCCGGTCTCGGAACGATACCCGAATGTCATCGATGACCTGCTTGGCCTGCGCCTTCGCTTCAGGAGAAAAAGTCTTCGCAACATAGGCTTCGCCCAGTGCTTCTCCCAGTTTGCTGTCAGCAACGCGAAGACATCGCTTCCACCGCGGAAGCATTTGCTTCGCCCCGCTGTACAGAGATCCGTAAGCAAAATTCTCGGCGACGAACGGTGAGCTCAGCCATGGCGACACGGAGCTCACGAGGTGATACCGCAGGTACGCGCGCCAATCATCCAGTGGCACTGTTGTAAGAAGTGCGCTCGCTCGCTTCAGAAAATCGGGCTGCTCGACATTGACGAAGCCGACTTTCGACGTGATTCCGACGGTCCGAAAGTAAACCGGCCAATCGATTGCAGGCGCCATCGCGGAGAGATCAGCAACTGCAGTCTTGTGATAGGTCGCTTGCGGATCTCGTCGCTGCACGCGGGTCATCGATGCTTTCGCCAGCTCCGTCTCGAGAGCCATGATGCGCTTCGCATCTTCCTGAGCCGCAGTGCCTGACTCGCCAGCGAGAGTCAGAGTCTTCGTTACGTGCGCGACGTATTTCTGACGAAGCGAGTCGGACGCCGGATCTGTATTCGTATAGTAGTCGCGATCGGGCATTCCAAGTCCGCCCTGGCTCGCCCACGCGATGTAATGTGCTGCGTCTTTTGGATCTGCCGCCGGGAAGAAATTGAACAGAACGTTGACTCCATCAGTCTGCAGGTTCGCGATCTCGCTGACGAGCTGGGGCCGCGTCTTGATCGCGTCGATACGATCGAGCTGAGACTTGATTGGAGAGATTCCCTCCTTTTCCGCGCGGGACGAATCCATGCAGCTCGCGTAGAAAGTGCCGAGCTTGGCAACGGTGCTGCTTGCCGGCTTGGAATGCCGCTGCGCCATTGCGTCATCCAGCACTGAGCGAACCACCAGCTCGTTGCGATCGGTCATGTCCTTCCCGACGCCTGACGTAGAGAACGCGGCAGGAATTGTGTCGCGCTTGACCCAGGCTCCGTTCGCGAAAGTGAAAAAATCCTGGCAAGCATTTGCGGACGTGTCGATGAACGACGGGTCGAAGACTTTGAGCGTCGGCGGAATGGGTACGGCCGAGCTTGCAGACGCGACAGTCTGGGCGCCGACAACCGGCGCGAAAATCAACGAGAGGCAAACGCCCCACGTGCGAATTTTTGGCATGATCATGTAGTAGTTTGGAGGTCGAAACAGGCACTCGAATCGTAACACGAGAATATAGATGATACCATATACAGCGGTTGCGCGGCCCCTCTTACAAACGGTATCCTTCGTCGCCTATGGTAACTGACGCCGGCTTGCGTGCCGCACTGACTACGGGTCTGGAAACGCCTGTCAGTCCGCGGGCCGAAGAGCTCATTGCCTACATCACCCAGGCATTCGGACCGTCGACAGCGGCGATTATTCATTATGGGTCGCGGGCGCAAAAGAGCGGCAGCCGCCCTGACAGCGCGTACGACTTCTTTGTCATCGTCGATGATTACGAGCCCGCGTTTCTTTCATTTGCGGCGCGGGTGCATCCTCGATTCAGCGCCCGCTCGGCAATTGTTCTTTCACGTTTTCTGCCGCCGAGCGTTGTAGCGCTAACGCATCTTCCCGGCACCGGCACGCACGACACTGCAAAGTGCGCGGTGCTGTCGCTCCGCGACCTTGCCATTGCATGCTCGAGCGAGTCTCCGGATCATTTTACGAAGGGCCGTCTCTTTCAACAGTTACAGCTCGCGTGGAGCCGTGATGACAACGCGCGCGCTGCAGTTGAAGATGCAATCGTCGCCGCCAGAGCAGCGACATTTGAATGGGGCGCGCCATACCTGCGTAGTCCGTTCGACATCGACGACTACTGCAGGACTCTTCTTGCCACATCGTACGCGGGAGAGATTCGGCCGGAAACGGAATCTCGAATCGATGAGCTCGCAGCGGCGCAGCGACCGGCGATGGCGCAGATCTACGGCGTTCTACTCGCGAGTCTCCAGGAGCGTGGTCTCATTGCGCAGCAAGATGCGAAATACGAGCTGAGCCCTCCTCCTTCTGCAGCTGATGCGGCACGAATCGAATCGTACTTCCGGCGAAGCAAAGCACGCGCGACGCTGCGCTGGGTCAAGCTCATCTGGCTGTACGACGATTGGCTGGAATACCTTCGACAAAAAGTTGGAAGACGGGCCGGTCACGTCGTCGACCTCACTCCGCAGGAGCGTCGATGGCCGTGGCTTTTGCTTTGGCCCAAGGTCATTCGTTACATCAGCTCACGACGTTTGTGACGGCTTTCGACGGCGTGGCGCTCGCACTCGTTGGCGGGTTGTTGCTCACGATGCCGTTATTCGCAATTGTCGCGCGGAATCGCACGATTGACCCGGACGTTGCGCGTCGCAGCCGAACACTTCTCCTCGGTCGGTGGGTAAGAGATTGGCTGATGTGGGTGATCGGACCAATCGAGCGCGCGATGATTCGCACCGGTGTCAGCCCCGACGCGTTGAATTATCTCGGCGTGTTCTTTGGATTGATTGCGGGCGTTGCGTTCGCAACTGGCATGCTCGCAGCGGCGGGATGGTCGATTTTGTTAGGCGGCGTTGTTGACGTATTCGATGGCCGCGTTGCGCGTGCGCGCGGGATATCCAGTCAATACGGCGCTTTCGCGGACTCGACGTTCGATCGCTTCTCCGAGTCATTCACTTTTCTCGGCCTCATCGTGTTCTTCACGAATTGGCCGTTGCTCGAGCTCGCGACAGCCGCCGCGCTCGGCGGCTCACTACTCGTGAGCTACACCCGCGCGCGCGGTGAGGCAGTCGGTGTGAGCAACACGAGCGGAGTTATGCAACGCGCCGAGCGTCTAGTTCTACTCGGGCTCGGCGCGATTCTCGATCCTGTGATTACGACGCGCGCTGGATGGAATCCCGGAACTCTGTTAGCGGTTATTGTGTCGCTGATTGCTGTCGGCTCATGGGGGACGGCGATCTATCGAACTGCTGCTATTGGGAACGAGCTCCGCAACCGAAAGCATTAAAAACAAAAGAAGAGATCCGAGAAACCAAATCTGGCAGAGACCAGATGCCGGTCTCACTACCGAATGACCGTTCGATCGCTTTTAGCATCTGCGTCAAGGTCGAAGGCTTAGGACAAACCTTGAAAGGTCCTCCAGTAGTGTGTCCGGGATCTCGCCTCTAGCCGATTTGGTGTCTCGGATCTCTTCTTTTGCTTTTAAGAGTTGTCCCTCATCCACTTGATGGTATCGCGTAGCGTCTCTTCAGGCGGACGCGATCGATACCCGAGATCAGCCTCAGCATGTCGTGACGCAAGTCCCCAATGATGCGAGGCCATCTCGATCACGACTGGATCGGGAATCACGTGCAGGCGTAGTCCACTCTTCTGATTGATCCGGGCGAGATACAAAAGAAATCGCGTTGGAAGAGTTCGCCATTTGGCGTCCGTCCCGGCTTCCTTCGCAGCCATGCGAAAGAATTCGTCGAGCGTCGAGCGCGTTCCGACGAGGTGATAGACCGGCTTTGGCGCAGGATGAAGCATCGCTCTGACCATCGCATCGGCGGCATCACGCACATCGACGAAATGCATCTCGCCCTCGAGAATGAAGGGGAGCTTGCGACGAAGAATTCGAAGCAGGTGAGCGGTTGATCTGAAGCGATGATCTTCCGGGCCTAGCATTACTGGTGGACGAAATACGATCATCTCGACACCCAGTCGTTGAGCCAATGCTCGCGCTTCCCTCTCCGCGCGAATCTTTGACGCATAGTACGGCCAGTTGCCCACGAGATCGTCGCAGAACGGCGCGTCTTCGTCCGCTGCGTCTTCGCTTTTCAATGAACACGCAACCGTTCCGGCCGTCGATGCGAAAAGCAGCCGGCATTTCTTTTCGGCTGCAAGACGCACCATGCTCAACGTTCCGTCCACGTTGGTGCGAATCATCTCCTCTGGATCTGAGCGCGTGTGCCGAACGATCGCCGCCAGATGAAAGATCCCGTCGAGTCGCGCAATTCGCGGATCGTCCGTCCAATCTTCAATCCGAAACAACGACCCGGTGATCACGTCGACCTCTCCAACTTCATTTCGCCATGTTTGCTTTTCCCACGACGCAAGTTCGCGAGCGAGAATGACGATGCGCGCCTCCGGAGCGGCTCGTCGTAGCGATTTCAGAATGTGTCGTCCGAGGAAACCCGTTGCCCCGGTAATCAGATAGGTGGGCTGCTCCCCACTCACGAGACCATGCGGTGACGCCGCGCGGAGCTCACCCACGCGCATGCGTTCCGATAGTCATCCAGGTTCACGCGGGTTTTGTTCCACCAATACTTGTCTTCCTCGCATTGGAGCATGCCGCGTTCTACGAGATCATCGAGCGCGCCTTCGACCTCAGGATAGAATGCGCCCGGAATACGCCGCACAAGATCTCGCGCCGTAAACTGCTTTCCCGTCGGAATGTCGCCGACCGCATCGGCGACCGCCTGATAATCCCGACAGATGGGATCAAACAATGCGTCCAGAACAGCATCAGTCAGTGGATCGTCGAAACGTTTTCCCTCGGGGAACCAGAATCCGTTGCGACTGATGTGCGACGCTATAGCGGGGTTTGTCGCCGCGCGATCCCGCGCATCAGCGTAGAAGAGATGCATCCATTGCCCGCAGAATGTGCGATCGATGAGTGCGGGAACCTCGATGTCGCCATTCAGCTTGCTCTCGATCACCGCGCCACCGCGACTGATGATCGCCGCGCGAAGAGCCGGCGGCTCGATTCCGAGCGCGGCATTGCGCCGGCAAAACGACCGCAGATGGAACGTCGTCGCGGCGGTATGTCGCTGAAGCTCTGCCACGATGTCGCGGCTCAACGCCTTCACGTCGCTGTCTGCGTCGAGTCGAAGCGCTGCACCGCCGCGAATGTGAATGCGACCAAGCTTCACATGTCCGCGGATCAATCGTCCGTGCCAGGCAGCGAGGGGAACAAGGCCGCCTTTGTGCTTGCCCTCGCCCTCGAGCTCGTGCAGAAATCCTTCCTCTTCCGCAACGCGGTCGTAGGTGATCGAAAGTGGAATCACCACGGCGGGGCGTCCTGCTTGTTGAAGCGCTCGAAGAATTCCGCGCTTCGGCATCAGGAATCTGCGCGAGCGGCTACGCGCGCCTTCGACATAGAACTCGAGCGACTGCCCTGCGTCCACCAGCTCGATTATCTGTTTAGTAAGCTCAGGGTCTGCGCGACCTAAACCGCGACGAATGTAAAACGCCCCCGCTCTTCGCAGAATTGGACCGACGAGAGGGATCCGCGAAAAATCGTCGGTCGCCGCAACCTTCGGCAGTTTGAGACCGAGCCCCGGATGCGCGAAGCAAAGCAGCGACGTCACCAGAAAATCCATATAGCTGCGGTGACTCGGCGCAAGAACAATGAGATCGCCATCGCGTGCTTCACTGATGGCCGCCTTGATCTCCGCTTCGCTGAACGTGATCTCAGCGCCGGCGGCGCGAAGAACTTTTCGGAGGAAATACGCAAACGCTCGAGCGGTGGGTGTACCGTGCGGCTGCTTGATCGCCCAACCGATGTCCGTCCCATGCATCCGCAATGGCGCCTCGCGCGGATTGCGTTTCAGCAGATGCTCGGAGATTCCGTGCGAAACAGATTCGAGATAGGAGTCGAGATCGAACCCTTCGAGCGGCGGGAATTCAGTTCGGAAATCGAAGGTATGGCGAACGAAATAGTAAAATGCTTCGTTCAGATATCTCAGAACGTACGCGACACGGTCGATTTGTCTTTCCGCCTTTTCCTGTCGCGTGATTCGCATCGCGATCTTTGCCGCTTGCACCGGCACCTGATGATGCACCCATTCATGAAAGCGGAACGACGCCTCGTCATCACCCAGATAAGCGAAGCGCGCCTCCTTCTCGTGAGGATGCGCCTGAAAATATCGCTCGTGAGTCAACGCCAGCCTCGTCACGAGCCCGCTGTTGGCAAGACCCGCGACAGCGTGGCGGACCACGAATGGTTTCTGCAATGCGGGATCGAACCCACACGAGATGATGCGATCTGCAACGTCATCGCACGGTATCACATCGAGAACGGCCTTGGGATCGACGCGTACGACTCGCAGATGTCCGGCGCCGAGCATCGCGACAAACCCTGCATACGCAGCCCGACTGTCGATCCATCCCGGGAACGGATACCGCCGACACGCCGACACGACGCTCGGCCGAACCAGCGTCAGCGGAGTGTTCCCATGACGCTTCGCTAAGAGAATTTCAGCTACACATTTCGTGAACGTATACGTATTCGCGTGACCAGTCTGCGCGAGCAAAGCTTTCTCATTCGCGCGTCCCGCCCGAATCGTCGCGTACACTTCTTCCGCATCGAATGGAAGATTTACGAGCTTCTCTTCGACCGGCACGCCCTCGCCCGGATAAGGGGTGACGTAAGCCGTTGAGACTTGAACCAGGCGCTCCAGCTGCGAACAGCTTTGCGCAAACGTAAGCACGCGCAGCGCGCCAGTGATGTTGATTTCGGTCGCATCGGCAATCGGCAAACCGAAATCAACCGACGCAGCGCAATGAAGAATGTGAGTCAGCTCGCCATGAAGTCGCGCTGTATCCGCGGCCGAGATTCCAAGTCCCTCGTGCTTCATGTCGCCGGCGATCGGCTCACACAGCTCGCGCCATCCCCCCTTCAGTTTCGAAAAACAGGGCGACGTCGCAACGTCCCGCTCGAATCTTTCTTTCGGCGACTTCTGCTTGCGTGGACGAATCAACAAATGGACGCGCTCGATGCCGAGCTCGTCGCGACGCCTCATCAATTCTTCGAGGACTACTTTGCCGACGAAGCCGGTGCAACCGGTTAGAAGAACTCGTGACTTGGACGTTCTACCGGTGATCATCGGGTGACAGCGGCCGATTCATGGTCCGTGAGCGGCAGCTGCGCGGCGAAAATTCCCTGCGGATCGAGCGCCGCTTTCATCTTGTCACGCCAGGCGATCATCGCCGGCGACATGATGTCCTTCACGAACGGCAATCGCAACTTTCCAACGCCGTGATGGTGAGAAATGGAACCGCCCGCAGCAATGACCTCCGCGCGCGCCTCGGCTTCGATCTCATGATAATCAGCGATAGGGTCACTCACGCCTTTTGAGTAGAACGCCATATAGAAGTACACACAGCATCCAGTCTCGTACAGCTGCGTAACTCGGCAAGACACAAACGGGCGCCCAGGAAGCTTGCGCTTTTCGTGCGCTTCGTAGATTCGCTTCTTGACGCGGTCGACCAGTTCCTGTGCCTGGCTCCAGGGAACCGACGTCTCGAACGACTCGCCCAATATATGGTGTCGGAGCACGAAATCACGAATGTAGGCGATGCCGAAGGTCAGCATATAACCGCGACGTCCGTTTTCAGCCCCGCTTTTTCGTCCGCCGTGACGCTTTGCGAGCTCGTAAACTCTTTTCTCCTCCTGGTCGACATCAGCTCGCGTGCCTTCGAACACGAGCGTCACCGCAACCATTTTCTCAGGATCGAATCCGAGCGGTCCGGTCACGAGCCATTTTTCCGCGCGACTTTTTAGTTTTTTCAATCCCCCGGCGGCCGGTTTCAGCGCCTGCCCGAATTGGAACTGCAGGTTGTCTACCAGCCTGACGCTCGCCGGCGGCTTTTCCTCCTGCGCCAGGTCGTACATGAAGGCAAGTCCTTCCTCGAACGCCTTGAAAATTATGGATCCGTATCGCTGCTCTTCAGGCAACGGGAAAAGCTTCACCACCGCCGATGTCACGATACCGAGACTTCCCTCACTGCCGATCATCCAGACTTTTGGGTCGAGTCCAATGCTTTCACGCGGAGCAACCTGCGCGCGCTCCAGCTTCCCCGCTGCCGAGATCACGGTGACGTCGAGGAGAATGTCCTCGATGTTGCCGTATTGATTTTTTTTCATTCCGCTGGCGTTTGTCGCGATCCATCCGCCAAGTGTCGAGAGCTCGACGCTATCCGGCTCGTGTCCCATCGTGAGACCGTACTCGGCGAGCTGCGATTGAATCATTCGCCCCGCCGCGCCGGCCTGAATTTTCGCCATGCGATTAACGGGATCGATCCACTCGATGCGATTCATTCGACTCATGTCCACCGAGACGATGGCTCGCTCTTCACATGGCAGGCATCGCAATGCTTCAGTGACGTTCGTTCCTCCACCGTACGCCATGAGGACTACGCCCGACTCCGCCGCAGCCTGGACGAGCGCGTCGACCTGTTCCTCATCGTTCGGAAACACAACGTAATCCGGGACGCGCGTGAATCCCGTCGTTCTCACCGCATTGATTTCTGAAACTGTGTGACCGTGTCCATGCCGGAGGCGAATCTCCGCCTTGGTCGAGATCTGATCTGGATCGAGAATTCGCTTGACGTCTGCGAGAAAGTCTTCGGCCGGCTTTGGATCTCCGACGGGCGGCGGATAGCTTCCGCGCTGTTCGTCGTCGATTGGAAAATCGATTCCGACAACGGTTCGAAACCAGGGAAGCAGATTCGGCAACACCTGACCGCTCAACCCGGGATATCGATTGCCGGTCACGGTGATCGCGCCGTCGGCATTCACTGTGAATGACGTGTCGGCAAATCCCCATTCGTCGGCGCTTACTGCGTCGCTCTCGGGGATAGTTGGAGGCGGCGGAAAAATCCGGCTTCCGGTCAACCCACCGCGGCCTCGTCGGGGGTTACCCTTAGTCGGATTTTTCACCATAGTCTGTTTGATTCGAGCGTTCGCTTCACCGTCGAGGAGTATATCGTTCACGGCGAGCGCGGGAAAGTCGCCAAACCATGTCCACTTGCTACGTTAGGCTAGTGCACCTTTCTGTTTATCGAGCATGAGCTGGCTCACACGAAGGAAGCTGCGGTACAAAGATCGCCCGATCGTTCCGTTCGAGCACATCCGCGACCGCGCGCGAACAGGCGACATCATTCTCTTTCATAAAACCACTCGCAACGGCCTGCTCGAGTCGCTCGAGATAGACGTTCTCTCGCCGCTGGTTTTTTCGGAGACTGAATTCAGGCATTGCGGCATCATCGTTCGCAAGAGTGGAGAGCTGCACGTCATGGAGTGTGCGGACCGGTTCCATTCAGGTCACGATGATGCGACCTACGTGACAAACGGCACTGCCATTCGCCTCGTTCCCATCGAGCCGCTTCTGGCCGCGTACAATCGCGACAATGGAGATCCGCATTTCGGAATCAAGCACATCTCCAACGAGATCCCCGCTGCCAAAGTGCAGTCAGCACTCACGGAATATGGATCGGTCAATTATCTGAAGATCCACAAGATTCTCTACGTGTTCCTGTCACATCTCCTGCTACCTCGACGAGTCCACGAGAAAGTTTCGGAGTCACTCAGCCACGAGATGATGTGCTCGGAGTTTGTGCACAGCTTCCTCAATAAATGTGGGGTCCTCAAGGATTATCCGTCGAAGCTGTTCATGCCTTATTACATCGAAGACTCCGACCTTTTCAGAAATCTGGAGCTCGTGAGATACTCGGACATCGTACGATTCCGTTACGGCCGTGCCTCATCGATTGGCGCGGCTTGAGTTGAGAGATTGATTCCATCGCCCGGCCCTGAAGATCACGATGTCCTGACACCGCCGGACGCTCCACCGAAGCCCGACGATCAAGGCCCTGCGCGCCCACCAAAATTTTTCGCCGGACATTACCGCTACGAGCGAGAGCTCGGTCGCGGCGGGATGGCGACCGTTTATCTCTGCACCGACATAAAAAAGGGAAACCTCGTCGCAGTGAAGGTTCTGCGTCCGGAGCTCGGCAACGCAGTGACGGTCGAGCGATTCATGAGAGAGATCGCGCTCGTGTCGGAGCTGCGTCATCCACGAATCCCGGAGGTGCTCGATTCCGGAGTGGAAGGAGAGCTTCCCTTCTACGTGATGACGTACGTGGTTGGAGAGCCGCTCAGAAATCGGATCCAGCGAGACGGACAGCTTCCAGTCGCTGAATCGATCGAGATCGCGGGCCAGGTAATCGACACGATGAGCTACGCGCACGAGCGCGGAATTCTTCACCGCGACATCAAGCCCGAGAACATTCTCCTTGCCGACGACGGTGTGCACGTTCTCGATTTTGGAATCGCGCGTGTGATCATCGAGTCCGCGGGCGACCGCTTGACGGCGACCGGTGTCGCAGTCGGCACGCCGGCGTACATGAGTCCCGAGCAAGCTGTAGGAACTCGCGACCTCGACAGCCGGAGCGACATCTACGCGTTGGCATGCGTGGTTTACGAGCTGCTCGCGGGAGTTCCTCCGTTCGAGGGACCCACGCCGCAGGTGCTCATCGCGCGCCGGTTCGCAACTACACCAAAGCCGATTCGGCAAGTCCGTCCGGAAGTTTCCGCATCGATCGAGCGCGCGCTTGTGAAAGCGCTTTCGCGCGAGCCGGAAGATCGGTTCGCGACGGCTGCGGAATTCGGTGAGGCGCTCAGGAAAGCGGACGTGCAAGACACCGCGGCTAGAGCCGTCGAAGCGTTCGGGGCAGAAACAGAAGATTTGCTCGCGAAGCTGAAAGCAACATTCGGCGCAACCTACAAAGTCGACGAGGAGTTGTCGGGCGGCGGGATGAGCCGACTTTTCCTCGCGACCGACATCGAGCTCAACCGAAGGGTCGTCATAAAGATTCTCCCGCCAGAGCTGATGAGCCCGATGATGCTCGCGCGATTCAAGCGCGAAAGCGAAGTCACCGCTCGCCTCCAGCATCCTCACATCCTACCGGTGATTTCAGCGGGCGTTCGCGACGGGCTCGTTCACTACGTGATGCCGTTTATCCAGGGAGAATCACTGCGCGCGCGTCTCAAGCGCGAAGCGCAGATGCCGATAAAGGATGCAACGAGAATTCTTCGCGAAGTCGTCGATGCACTCGCTTACGCACATCGACAGGGAATCATCCATCGCGACATCAAGCCTGAAAACATTCTCATTCAGGACGGTCACGCGATCGTCGCGGATTTTGGAATTGCGGCAGCACTGAGCGGCGGTGGCACTGAGCCGGGCGACCGACTTACGCGAACAGGAATGTCGATGGGCACCGTCGGCTACATGGCGCCCGAGCAATCGCTGGGTGAAAAAACTGTCGATGGTCGTTCGGATATTTATGCCGTCGGTGTGGTTGGATACGAAATGTTTGCGGGTGCGCCGCCGTTCACCGGCGCGACTGATCATCAGATTCTCGTCGCTCATTTGACGCGTGAGGCAAGACCGCTCGACGATCTTCGCGCCGATACACCACCGGCCGTCTCCGATGCAATCGCGAAGTCATTGGCCAAGGATCCTGATAACCGCTTTCAGACTGCCGACGAATTTGCGACGGCATTGGAGGCTGCCGGCACCGCGACGGCTCCTGGACTCGCGGGCGGATTCAACAGGCGCAGGTTCAGGAGGCTCGACCTCAAATGGAAAATCGCGCTTTCAGTCGCGGCTGTCGCGGTGGTCGCAACAATCGTCGTTACGGCGATCAAGTTGCGTCCGACATCCACAACAGGCCGCGACACAACCGTAGCGATCGCGCCATTCAACGTTGTCGAAAGTAGTCTAGGGCTTTGGAAGGAAGGTCTGGTCGATGTGCTCGCACGCAATCTCGATGGCGCCGGCGCGCTGCGCACTGTCTCACCAACTCTTTCAATAAAAGGGTTCGGTGGAAACGCCAATGACACCACTGCGGTCGCTCTCGCGCGCAGAACGAAAGCGCGTTACGCCATCTATGGCTCATTGGTCAAAACATTGAACGACTCTGTAAGAATTCGCGGCTCGGTCCTCGACGTAGACAATCTCAGCCAGCGACTCGACACCGGAGTAACCGGTGCGACGCCGGAAGAGGCGGCCGGCAAATTCACAATCGCCGCTCTCGGTCATCTCGGCAAAAGCGTAGACATCGGTACCGGGCACCGGCAATCATCGTTCGGATCAAAGTCCATCGAGGCAGTCCGCGCGTTCCTTCAAGGCGAACAGTTTTACCGTCAAACTGCGTGGCAGTCAGCGGGCATTGCGTACTCGAAAGCAATTTCTTTTGATAGCAGCTTCGCCCTTGCACTGAGACGAACCGCGCAGGTCGCAAGCTGGATTCGCAACGCAAGCGATTCGGTTGCACGCGCTGACTGGATAAAAGCTGGATCACTAAACCACGGACTCGCTCCACGCGACAGTCTCCTTCTTACGGCGGATTCACTTTCAGCAACGCTGGCTCCGTTGCCGAGTGACTCGATGAACTGGTCGATGTTGAAGCGACTATTCGAGACGGTGAACGAGGCAGCGTCCAGATATCCTGACGATCCCGAAGTTTGGTACGCCGTCGGAGAAGCTCGATTCCATTTGGGCTACGGCAGTCCCGCGAACATCACCGAACGTCAGGCACTCGATGCGTTCGACAAGGCGATCGCACTCGATTCCGCATTCGCGCCAGCGTACGTCCACGGGGTCGAGCTCGGATTTAACCTCGAAGGCGCGACAGCGGGCCGCAGATACTCACACGCTTACCTGAAACTGAATCCGATCGAAAGCGAGGGTGAAGGAATTGCAATCGTCGATCGATTGACCTCACCGGGCGGCTCGAGCACCAACGTAACTGACAGCATTCTCGATAACGCTCCTTCAGAAGCGATTATGGCTGCGTACTTCACACTCCGTCGATGGCCCGATCCTGGTCAAACTGCGGTACGCATTCTCGAATCCTTCAGCCGCAGGCGAAAGGGTTCTCCCACCTTTGCCGCAGATTCAATTCGGCTGGTCAATTTCCTTCCGCTCGAGCTCGCATATCGCGGGCGCTTGAAAGAAGCGTATGCGACGATGGGCAACAGACCGTCGCGCATCTTTGTCGAGATCGCGCTTCTCGGTGGAATTCCAGCCGACACTTTGGCGAGTGTCATTCCTCAATGGATTGCCGCGGGACGGCCGCAAGCCTTTTACACCTTGCCGATTCTCGCGGAGCGGCGCGACCTGGCTTCGATTAATGCCCTCATGGCAAAAGCAGATCAAGCATCGCGAAGTGGTCCAGAAACCGCTCGGCGAATTGCGCGTTATCGTGGACATCAGACCCGCGCGTATCTAAGCCTGGTAAAGGCCGATACGGCCAGTGCGCTGAGGGAATTTGCGCAGATGCCAGATACGCTTTGTATCGCGTGCTACATGGATCGGCTCTATTTTGCGCGTCTTCTTGCGGCGAACGGAAAGCTCGAGGAATCCGATAACCTTCTCGGTCAGCGACTGAACACTTTGATTACGCCAGCAGAAATCATGATCGCCTTTGACCGCGGGCGGGTCGCGGCGCAACTTGGCAAGAAGGAGGAGGCTGCCCGCGCATACAACCTCGTTGTCTCTGCGTGGTCCTCAGGGGACCCAGTCCTGCAGCCCTACGTGACACGGGCAAAAACCGAATTGCAGCGGCTCGGGAGCCGCTGACCGACCGCTTCAGGCCCCAAAATCCTTCCTCCCTGAAAAAAATCCCCTCTGGTACTATCGCGGCGCGAAAAGTGCCGCTCTATTTTCTTACGAATACCATTTGTTCCTGTAGATCGCAGGTCCGAGCGGTATGCAAACCATTTGTATTACGGGAGGGTTTATCGTGAACCGCGTCTCACTGGCCTCACTCGCCGCAGTCGCGCTCATCGGCGCAGCAGCATGTCAGGATGCAGTAACTTCACCGGGAAGCACCAACGATTTGACCTTGCGGTACCGCATCAGCAATCCTCCCCCGCCGCCAATCGACACTGGCGCAAACGGTTCCTTCACTTCAACGACACTGAGAGCAGATCCTTCGCCGCGATTCCTGGGGCCCAGGTACTCGATCTTCCAATCAGGCTCGCCGGCGCAGAAAACGAAGTTCTCGGTCCTGGCGCCTCCAACTCGCGGCGCACTCGACTTCGCCCAGAGCTCCGAAAACTTCAACATCCCGATAACGTACTTGTTCAACCCGACATCCCTTTTCGGGTACGTCCATTTCTCGAATGACCCCGACGGCGTCAACTCTTCTTCGAATGGAATGATCAAGAACAACAATGGAGTGTTGTCGGGCAAAGGTACTCTGACACTCGATGTACCCGGCGGCCCACTTATAATCGACCTCTCGAGTCTTGTGCCGGAGGACAGCTTCCTGGGGTGCGAAGTGGAAACCATCGGCGGCGCACCGACGAACAACGGCGGCGTCTGCTTCCACTTTTTCTTCAGCAGCGCGACGCTCAACGGAGCTCTGGGAAGCGTCGAGATGCGTCCGGGTTGTTCTCCGAACGGTGCCGCCAACGATGAGACTGAGTTTTGTCCGATCTTCTTCGGAGACTGATCAGTACCAATGCGAAGAGAAGAGGCCGGAAGACATTTCCGGCCTCTTTTTTATTTCTCCCAACCCAGCACGATTTTCCCGAAGTTGGAATTCGATTCCATCCATTGATGCGCCGCTCGAATCTCGCTGAACGGAAAGACTCGATCGATCACGGGGCGCAATCGATTCGACTCGAAGAGCGGAATCATTCGATCTGAGAATTCACGCGCCAGCGCGAATTTCTCTTCAGGAGGTCGCGAGCGCAAAACGGTTCCAACAATGCGCGCCCGCTTGTTGAGAATCATTCCGAGATTCAATTCCGCTGTGCGACCCGCCGTGAG
>JBGQKT010000028.1:0-22648 GCA_041499635.1 Gemmatimonadaceae bacterium | reverse complement strand
TTACTCGCGTCGTTCGTAATGGGGGGCACCGGACTCGGATTGATCGGCGACATCATCATCGGAATCTGCGGGGCATTCGTCGGTGGGTGGTTGTTCCGCACACTCAATATCCATTCGCCGTTCGGTGGACTGGGCGGTGTCATCTTCGTCGCGTTCGTCGGAGCAGTCTTACTGCTCTTCGTTATCCGAATCGTTCGACGACCCGGGCGACTCTAACACGAACAACCGCCACAGAGACACAGAACACACAGAATTTCTTCGGGAACGGCCCTCGTATCAAGACCGTAATTGCGCGCGGCTAAGAAAACAAAAAAGTTTTCTGGTTTTCTCTGTGTTTCTGTGTCTCTGTGGCAAGTGCCTGCAGATCAGAACCGTGCGTCGACGTAAAAGTTCGCTCTGATCTTTTTCTCGGGGTAAATCCCTCGCGCGACGTCGAACCGCACGAGACCATCCATGAACGACGTTCCGACTCCAACGCCACTCAACGGTCGTCCTGGATTCTGCCAATCGTGTCGGCTCCCCGCCCATCCAAGATCTCCGAAGATCACGGGACGAGCTCCGACAAAACTCGAGCCGAGCTCGACGCGCGTAAGCCAGTACGCGTCACCGATCGCTGCACCTGCGCGCTGACCTCTCACCGTCTGAGTTCCGCCGAGATACCAGAGTCGCTGCGTCGGAACAGATCCACCGGACGTACCCGCACCGACTGTGATCGCGCCGTCGAGTCTCTTCGTCAAACCATGCGACACTGTGAAGTCGAACATTCCACGCGAGTAATCGAAATCTCCAGCGGCCGCTTCGGCGCGCACACTCGCATATGTTCGCAATCCGTGCGGATCCAATCCGTGCGTGCCGTGCTTCTCTACTGCAATTCCGAAAATATTTCCGTTCGTCGCGTCGATGTTGTCGGTGAATCCCTTTCCACCGAGTGTTTTTGCGAGAGAAAAATCAGTATGCTTCCGCGCATCACTGTCGTGCTCCGCAAACAGCCGCCACGTTCCCGACGCGGAATCATTCCGGGCACCCGTTAGCTCAACGCCGAGTGCGCGATAGTAAAAGCCTTCATCGCGACCAAAGAGCAGCGCAGAAAGCGAGCTGCCAAAACTGAATGGGTCCGCGAAATCATTTGCCGAGCCTAGTCGCCTGTAAACACCGAGTCCTATGAGATTTCGACCGTCGGTGCGCGACAGCGAGAGCTCACCATTTGGCGACAGGTCAGCAACTCCAATTCGCGCGAGGGCACGCGCAGTGTAGCCGCCGCCCAGCGATTGTCGCGCAGCAATTCCTGTCGACAATCCCTCGACGCGATTGTAGCGCGTGAGACCGAGGCCGTACGTGAACACGGGCTTTTGCGGAACGAATCCCGGCTGCGCACTAAGTGTCAACGCTTCTGAGATCAGCGCATCACGCTCGGCAGTACCGAAAACTTCTTCACCTTCATCGTAGATCGACTTCGGTAATTCTGGCGACGTCGCCAACTTCGTCGTATCGCACGGCACCTGCATGATCACCGTCAGTTGGCTCTCATACCTGGTGGTCGTGCGCGATCGAGTGTTCGCCGTGTCTTTGCACACTTCGCGTCTTCGCTCTCTCCTAAACGCGCGCGACGTTGAATCCTGCGCAGTGCCCACCACCGCGATTTGTGGAATTGGTGGCAAGCTTCCATTGACGCTCGCGTACTTGAAGCTTTGCTCCATCTTGAACGGCACGTGCATGAAGCCCGCTTGCGCTTCACCCTCGAGACCCTGCAATCGCGGCATCCAGAATCGCCCTTCGTGCAAGCCATACTCGACGGTCACCGAATTCACTTTCGCGCTCAGCGGCGAGATCATCGCCTTCACCCAACGCGGTGGCTTGTCGTTCGGGTCGTCGTTCTCATCGTCGGCAATCGCCCAGATATCCATTGGCTCGGCGAGACGAAATACCGCGCGCACGAGACGCGCAGATCCGATGTCGAACCACAGCGAGCCGAGCGCGACGTTCCACTTCGGCTCACGCGGACGTACGACGAGCTCACGAAGCTGAATTGTCTTTCCGCCCGGAAGTTGAAAGCTCACCGAATCTCCCGTCGCGTACGTGTAGTACGCTTCCGCGCCGTTGGCGAGCGGATGAATGATTTCACCTTCACTTACATCGGCTTTCGCCAGACCGGATCCGATCCAAAGCGATTCGCGCCCAGGGTAATACGGAATCGGAACGCCTTCCGCGTTGAGCTCCCCGTCGCCAGCGCCCTCGAGCATCGGCATCACCATTCGCCTGCCGAGGAGCTGCACCAATACGGGCGATCCACGCGTCCAGACAACTCTTGCTGCGCGCTCCTCACGCATCAGTAATCGGTCGCGGCCAATTCTCTTGAATCCCATGCCGACTGACATTCGCTCGTAAGCCGTCGCGTCATAACCTCTCAACCCGGTGTCCTGCTCGAGTCGTGCAGCGCGCGCCGCATTGAGAAGCGTCCGCGCTCGCTCATCGTGAAATGCGTTTGCAAGCAAAGCCGGTGTCAACGGAACTCTCTTGGCGAGCCGCCGCGCGTGATCGATCGAATCATGTGCGATCCGCCGCGCAAGCAGTGAATCCCTTCTTACTTCGCGCGCCATCTGAATTGAATCGGCACGCGCCGCACGCGCGCTGTCGGGTTTCGGACGATTGCCGACGCCAATTGAAATTGTCGTTTGAGCGAACAGCGCGACTGCAACTAGAGCGATCATGAGGTTCTATCTGCGAATGTTTTGTGGAATCGTGTACGAGACACCGACGTGCCAGGTCACTTGATCAGTTTTACTGTGCGATGGAAAAATCGTGACCGTTCCATCGGGGTTGTCGTGGATTGCTCCCTCGCGGAGATAAGTCCCACGACCACCAGTGAAGTATTTCGCGCCGACGTCGATCGACATCATGGACAGGCGGCCGGTGAACGGGAAATAGACTCCGCCGCCGAAAATCCACGCATGCGTCGCGTCGCTCTGATTTTCCGTGCTGGCGAAAGTTTCGCCTTCGTACTGCCCGGTTCCGCGTAACGACGAGTTCGTTGAAAAATCCATTACGCCGATTGCCGCACTCATGTACGGGCGAATCCGGCCGATGGGAACCATCAGCTGCGGGCCGAATGCCCCCCAAAAAATCGAATTCGTCGTTTCGACTCTGAAGCCGACGCGCCCGCCATACGCATAAGCCGCCGGCAGAGTCTCACTTCCGTATTCGGATCCACCAACGTCAGCACGCAAAGTCAGGTAGCCGGTCTTATCGAGTTTGAACAACCCATATCCATCGACCCCGAAGCCGTTGTTGATGTTCTCTGCGAATTCGCCTTTTGGCTGCGAAATGACGAACCCGCCGCCGATTGTCCATCGCGATGGTCGTTCGACCTGAACGAGCGGTCGCGCCGTGACCTGTGCGCCAAGGGATGTGCTTAGTAATGGTGCCGCCATCATGGCGACAAGCATCGTCCCACGAAGAATTTTCATAACTTCTCCCGGTGGAGTTCGGTCGCGAGCCATAGCATCGATGGTGCCCGAGACTCGCGATTCCTATATGGTGCTACGCCAACGGTTTAGTTTAGGTTTCAGCGCCCGCCGACGGCAGCCCTGACCGACCCACATGACACCTCTTGTCCCTCGACGGTGACAGATACGAACGCACTGGTCGTACGCGGCCTGAAGAAATCCTACGGCGATGTCGTCGCTGTTGACGGCCTCGACCTCGAGGTACGTAATGGCGAATGCTTCGGGCTGCTCGGTCCGAACGGCGCGGGCAAGACTACGACCATCGAGATCTGCGAAGGGTTGCTAGCGAGAGATTCGGGCGAAGTTGTTGTGCTCGGCCAGACGTGGGAGGCGAATGCAGATGACTTGCGCGAACGCCTCGGCATTCAGCTTCAGGACACTCAGCTCGCCGAGAAACTCACCGTGCGCGAGACGATCGATCTGTTCCGAAGCTTTTATCGCCGCTCGCGCGATGCGAAGGAAGTGATCGAGATCGTTCAGCTCGACGAGAAAACGAACGCGCGTGTCGGAACACTTTCTGGCGGACAGAAGCAGCGTCTCGCGATCGCCTGCGCATTAGTCGGCGACCCGGAGCTGTTGTTCCTCGACGAGCCGACGACGGGACTCGATCCTCAATCGCGCCGGCAGCTATGGAGGTTGATCGAGGATTTCAGGGCGACAGGACGAACGATTGTCCTGACTACTCATTATATGGATGAAGCCGAGCGACTCTGTGAGCGGGTGGCAATCGTCGATCATGGTCATGTCATCGCGATGGGATCGCCGAGTGAATTGATCGAGACGATCGGATCACAGCACCATCCTCCGCCGGTGCAACGCACGACATCGGCGACGCTCGAGGATGTGTTTGTCGTGTTGACCGGGAGAACTTTGCGCGATGAGTGAAGCGAGGGTGTCAGCACCGGCGACGCAGCGACGATTTGTCGATCGCTCGATCGTTCAGCTCACGCTTGCGCGCTTTCGCGGTTTCATTCGCGAGCCCGAGGCAGTGTTCTGGACCTTCGTGTTTCCAATTCTTCTTGCTGTCGGGCTCGGTGTTGCATTTCGCAGCCGAGCCCCGGAGCGGCCACACGTCGCGCTCGTTACAACGGCGGGAATATCGGGTGCGGCCGAGGCGCTGAAGCGCGATTCGTCAGTGATCGTCGAGACGATGGACGACACCACTGCTGCGCGTGCATTGAGAACCGGCAAGATCGCGCTAATCGCGCGAGTCACTGGTCCGGCGAGTGTCGATTACATATACGATCCCGCGCGTGGTGACGCGTTGACCGCGAAATTGCTCGTCGACCGGGCAGTGCAGCATTCGATAGCGCGTGTGGATCCCATACATACGGTCGAACGAAAGGTGACCGAGCGAGGCTCTCGGTACATCGACTTCGTGTTGCCAGGATTGCTCGGCATGAACCTGATGGGAAGCGGAATCTGGGGAATCGGATTCGCGATTGTCGATCAGCGCGCGAAAAAACTTCTCAAGCGATTCATGGCGACACCGATGTCGCGCGCCGAGTATCTTGCGTCGTTCATGTTTTCGCGGTTGTTCTTTCTGATTCTCGAAGTGATCGCGCTGCTTGGATTCGGTGTTCTCGTCTTCGGCGTGCCTATTCGCGGATCGCTGTTGGCACTCGCCGGAATTTGTCTGCTCGCGACTCTCTCATTTGGCGCACTCGGACTTCTGGTTTCGTCGAGAGCGCGGACGACTGAAGGCGTTGCCGGACTGATGAACCTGGTGATGATCCCGATGTGGATTTTCTCGGGAGTCTTCTTTTCGTCGAGTAATTTCCCCAAAGCGGTTCAGCCGATAATAAAGGTGCTTCCACTTACTGCTGTGAACGACGCGCTGCGGGCGAACATGCTCGAGGGCGCATCGTTTGCGAGTGTGAGTGGAGAGATGCTCGTCATCGCAGGTTGGCTTGTACTGAGCTTTCTACTTGCGCTCAAGCTATTCCGATGGCGCTAATCGGATAGACGGATTGACAGATAGACGGATAGAGAGATACGAACAGGACTGCAGCTATCCGTCAATCCGTCAATCCGTCAATCCCTCTATCTGTCAATGCCAATAGCAGTTACCGAGTCGCTGGTCATTCCGGATGCAGAGCTCGATATAAAAGCATCTCGCTCGTCGGGAGCTGGTGGACAGCACGTGAACAAGACCTCTTCGCGAATCGAGATCAGTTGGAACGTTCGCGACTCCAGCGTACTCCCGGACGAGCAGCGTGGAGTTCTACTCGAGAAGCTGGCATCGAGGCTATCAAGCGAGGGCGCGATTCGTGTCGTCGCAAGCGAGATGCGCAGTCAGCGACAGAACCGCGAGCGCGCCGAAGCACGACTCGCGGATCTCATCAAGCGCGCACTGACGCCACGGAAAAAGCGAAAGCCGACCCGCCGCCCGCGACGCGCGGACGAGGCTCGGCTTGCTTCAAAAAAACTTCATTCGAAAAAGAAGCGCGAACGACTGCGCGCCGCCGAAGACTAGCTCCGTACCGAGCTCAACGCTCCTTCGGGAAGAGGAGTGACGCCACCTGCAACCGATTCCGCCGCCCGCTTCTTACCGAGTCCAACTTTCTCCATGATCTTCTCGCGCCACTCGTCCATGATCTCGTAGAACGTCGGGATCACGACGAGCGTCAGGACCGTCGACGTGATCACGCCTCCGATCACCGCTCGTCCGAGTGGAGCTCGGAATTCCGCTCCCTCACCCAAGCCGAGTGCGACGGGAATCATTCCCGCGATCAGCGCCAGCGTCGTCATCATAATCGGGCGCAAACGAATCGCGCCTGCTTTGATGATTGCTTCGCGGCGTGGCAGTCCGTCGTTGATTCGCGCCCATTTTGCGAAATCGATCAGCAGAATTGCGTTCTTCGCCACGATTCCCATCAACAGAATCACGCCGATGAGACTCATGATGTTGATCGTCGAGCCGGTGATCATAAGCGCGAGCATCACTCCGACGAGCGAAAGCGGAAGTGACACGAGAATCGCCAGCGGCTCGATGAACGATCCGAACTGAAGCACGAGAATCAGGTACATCAGCATCACGGCGATTCCAAGCGCGGCAAAGATTCTACCGAACACTTCGTTCTGACTATCCACTTCACCGCCCTGCGTGATGTGAACGCCAGGCGGAAGAGTCAGCTTGTTGACTCGCGCCATGATCGCTTTCATCACCTGACCGAGGGATTCGTCGGCGGTATTAGCCTCGACGTTCACGACGAGGTCTCCGGCGAAGTGACTGATTTGCGCCGGACCAAGTCCCTGCGTGATATCCGCGATTTGGCCAAGCGGAAGCGTGCTAGTCCCGTTTGGTCCCTGCATCACGAGCGGAAGCTGCGCGAGATCGGACGTTCGCTCGCGCGCACCGGGCGCAAGCCGAACGTTCACGTCGCGCGTCTCACCAGTAGGATCGACCCAATCTCCGGCCTTGATTCCGGCAAAAGCAGGTCGAAGCGATTGCGCAACCTGACCAACGGTTATTCCCAGTGAGCCGGCAAGACCGCGGTTCAACTTCACCTCGAGCTCGGGCTTCTGTCCCTTCGTGGAAAGCGCTACGTCGACAGCTCCCGGCACCTGCTTCACCTGCGCCATAATCATCTCGGCCGCCTGGTTGAGAGATGCCGGCGTTCCGCCTCGAACCTGAATCTGAATTTGTTTTTGACTTCCCTGAAAATCATTGGTGAAGACCGTCATCGTCGCGCCACCGATCTGGCCCACTTCGTTGCGGATCGTCTCGCCCAGGCCGGTTGCACTCACGTGTCGATTATTCTTCGGCACGAGTCGAACGTAAATGTTTCCGTTGTTCACTGAACCGGTGGCCCCACCAAGAGTGGTGTACGTGAACAACACCTCTTTATGCGAGCGCGCGACGCGCCCCGCTTCTTCTGCCTTGAGTCGCGTGTAGTCGAGGTTCGAGCCAGGCGGCGTCTCGAGTGCGACATTCAACTCCGAGCGATCGTCGGTGCCAAAGAAGCCGCTTCCAACGAGTCCAAGTGCGGGCAACGCGAGCGCAACAACGAACGAGAACAACGCGAGTGCAACCATCGCCAGGCGGTGATCGAGCGCCCAACCGATCACTTTCTTGTAATTCTCGGCTTGACGATTGAACCACTGGTTGAATCGCTCAAGTGTGCGCGCGATTGGATTGCGACGCTCGTGCGCTTCTACCTGTGGGTCGGCCCAGTAAGCAGAGAGCATCGGGTCGAGCGAGAACGAAACGAGTAGTGACACAAGTACTGCACACGCGATCGTGAGAGCGAATGGCTTGAACCACTGGCCAGCGACTCCGTACATGAATCCAACGGGAACGAACACGGCAACGATCGAGAATGTCGTCGCTGCGACTGCAAGGCCGATCTCGTCGGTACCTTCGTGAGATGCGGTCATGTGATCCTTACCCATCTCGATGTGGCGGACGATGTTCTCTCGAACGACGATCGCGTCGTCGATGAGTATTCCGATCGCCAATGAAAGACCGAGCAGCGACATCGTATTCAGCGTGAATCCGAACGCCCACACGGCAATGAACGACGCGAGCACCGAAACGGGAAGAGCGAGTCCTGTGATCACTGTCGAGCGCCACGAATTCAGGAAGACGAATACCACGAGTACTGTGAGAAGCGCGCCGAGGAACAATGCCTCCTCGACATTCCGCACAGAGTTCGCGACACGCACACCGGAATCGCGGACCACATCCATCCGCACTCCGGGTGGCAGAGTCCTCTGAATCTGAGCAGTTGTTGCAGCGATTTTCTTGCTGACCGCCGTCGTGCTGTAGCCTTTTGATTTGGTGATATCGATGCCGATGGCTTCCTTTCCGCCTTCACCCGGGGCGGCAGTTTGCCGTGACCAATACAACGCAAGCGATCGTTGTTCCTCGGTGCCGTCGAGTGCGTCGGCAACCTGCCCGAGCCGTACGAGCTGTCCGTCGCGCTGGGCAACGACGAGCTGCATGAAATCGGCGGGCCCGTCGAGCCTTCCCTGAAGTCTGATAGCGCGCTCATCCATCGGGCCGCTGACGTTGCCAACTGGAGTCGCAACGTTTTGCGATTGTAGCGCCTGTACGACCTGTGCGACGCTCAAGCCCGCTGCCTGCAGCGCCTGCGGCTTTATCTGAATCGTCATCTCGCGTTTTACTGCGCCGACGAGGGAAACTTGCGAGACGCCTGCAATTCCTTTGAATGCACTGGTGATCGTCGGATCCGCCATGCGCGTAAGCTGCGCCGGTGTGTACACGTCGGACGCGAGAGTGAGTGACACTATCGGACGGTCGCTCGGATCGAATCGCTGAAGTATCGGCTCCTTCATTTCTACTGGTAGATCTGCGCGAATTCCGGAAATCGCATCGCGAATATCCTGCGTCGCCTGCGAGACTTCCTTCTCGAAAACGAACAGCACGATGATCTGTGCATATCCGTCCGTCGCCGTGCCGTAGATCTTGTCGACGCCGGAGATTCCCTTGATCGCGTCTTCGACCGGCTTCATCACCTCGCGCTCTACTCCCTCGGGAGATCCGCCTGGGTACGGGATTCCGACGAGGACAACTGGCTGCTGGATGTCAGGAAACTCGTCGGTCTGAAGAAGAGCGAGCGCGAAGAGTCCGAAAATCACGAGCGCCACCATCACCACGACGGTGATCATCGGGCGCTTGATGGCAAAATCAGAAATTACCATATGCTATCTCCTCGGCGTTTGCGGCTTGTCGGCCGGCGCCGAAACTTTGACGATCGTACCGGGGCTGATTCCCTGCGCCGCGCCGAGCAACAACGTGTCGCCCGCTTGAACACCGGACTTGATCTCGATTCGCTCGGCGCCTTCGTCGCGTAAACCAAGCTCCACGGGTACACGCTCGACCTTCGCTTGTCGTATGCGCATTACAGCGGGTTCATTGCTTCGTGTATCGATTGCAGTAATTGGTGCAATCAGTCCAGTCTTCGTTTCCGCTGCCAGCCGCCCGGTGGCGAACAAACCACCGACGAGCGCACCGTTGGTATTTGGAATCGATGCGATGATGCGAACCTGACGCGTCGATGGATCCGCGGTTGGACTAACGCGCGTGACTTTACCGGTGAGGGTGCGACCGGGATATCCATTTACAGTGAACGTGACGGGCAAACCGATTCGCACTGATGCCAGCTCGTCCGCGGGAATGGATGCTTCGAGTCTCATGCTCGACGGATCGACGACCGTGAACATCGGGGCGCCCGGCTGAACGACGTCGCCGGCGGAAACTGCTCGCTCACTCACGATGCCTGACATCGGCGCAGCGACTCGAGTATTCCCGAGCTGCTTTTGTGCATTCGCCAATCTTGCGCGTGCATCGGCGAGTGACGCCGCCGCAGCAATCGAGGCGCGCTTCGCTTGATCGAGGTCGCGCTCGGCGATTGCTCCTGCGGCGAAGAGCTTTTGATTTCTCGTCAGGTCGCGCTCTGCAACATCGGCATTGTTGGTTGCAGATGTCACGGCGGATCGTGCGGACAGAAAAGTATCCTGCAATCCTGATGCGTCGATCTGCGCGAGCATCTGACCGGCTGACACGCGCTGTCCCTGCTCCGCGTACGTTTGCAGAACACTGCCGCCGACTTGCGCGCGAACCTGCCCCTCACGCTCCGGCATGATCGCGCCGGAAAGTGTTGGTCCGCTCATTACCTCACCTAGTGTGACGATCGCGATGGTCTCGGTGCCGATCGTCATCGCGGCTGCAGCCTTGGCGCTCGCGGCGTCGGCTTCAGGTGTACCGCGTTTGCACGCGCTCAGCGTGAGGAGTGCCGCGGAAGCGAAGAGAGGCGTGAAGCGAGACATTCGCGCGATTCGTTGAATTCGTATCGATGACATGACTTAAAGCCCGGGTGGTATCTGCTGGTTGGCCAAGGTGCCGGTTTGCGTCTGGCCTTGCTGCTGTTGCGGTTGCTGCTGTTGCTGAGGCTGCGTTGTTTGCTGCGTCGATTGTTGTTGCTGCTGCGACTGCTGTGAAGCGGAGCTCGACGTCGTTGTCTGCAACGGAAGATTCGGAAGAAGAGCGAGCTTCACGCGCGCCACTTGAACGTTGCGTGCAGCGAGCGCGGAATTGATCGTCGCCTGCTCCATTAGAATCCGCGAATCATTCAGCTCGAGCTGCGTCGAGATTCCCTCGCGATACCGCACTTCCGCAATTGAATACGCGCGAGAGGCTTGTTCCGAGGTGCCTTGACTCGCCTGCCACGAAGAAACCGCCTCGTTGAGCGCATTCAGCGCGACCTGTGCATCGAGCGATGCGAATTCCTTCACTTGCTGCAGTCTCGCTTTTGATTCGGCGAGGTTCGCCTGCGCGACAAGCTCGTCTCCGCGAACTTTGCCACCGGTGAAAATCGGGAACTGCGTGCCGAGAGTAACGGTCCAGTTTGCGCGGAAGTCATTCGATCCCGGCAGCCCGGTCACCGGATACGCAACGCCGCCGTACTGCGAGCTCAGCACCAGTGTGGGAATCCGTTCGGAACGCGCGATGCGAACCTGACTCTGCTGTGCACGCACCGCCTCGGCCGCTTGGCGCACCGTCGCACGGTGAGTGCTCACCGTATCCGGATTCGAGTAATCGGAAACTGCGAGGCCAGTGAGATAAATCCCCGACGGCAGCGTCGCTGGATCGTCGATCGCGGTTGTGAGCGTGACCGGCTTGTCCAGCGGAAGATTGAGAAGCTGCTTCAATCGGAGGTATGCAACTTCACGATCGCTTCTCCGCTGAATGAGCAGCGGCCGCTGGTTATCACGGGTGACCTGCGCGCGCAAGAGCTCGAACTCCGAGATGTTGCCCACGTTCTTTGCGAGCTGCGTCTGCTTGAAGACGTTCTCGGTCTGATTGTACGAAGCTTCGGTTATCGACACGAGACGATCGGCGAGTGCTGCGTCGTAGTATGCTTGCGTCACGTCGAGAATGATTTGCGCGCGTTGAGCGGTAAGCTCGATGTCGGCGGATTTCCGGCCGGCATTTGCAGCGGCTGTTTGCGCCGCGATCCTGCCGCCGTTGAAAATGTTCTGCGACAACGAGAGACCGAAGTTGTACTGGTTCACTTGACCGAACGGCAGACTCTTGAGCGATGCGAACGGATTTATTCCCGATGCGCAGCGCGCGGCCTGGTCGAGACCCGCGAGTCTATCGTTCACCGAAGCGCTCGCGTCCTTGAGATACTGATTGCATGGACCAGGCGGCGCGGTCGAAGTCGTAGTGTCGACCGTGGTCGATCCACCGAACGCCCCTGAATACTGCGACTTGAGCGTGCGCGCGTAGCTGCCCGATCCATAGATCTGCGGCAGATACTGACTGCGCGCCTGCATCTGCTGGCCTTCGCTGCGCTGCACTCCAGCGCGCGCGATCCGGACTGCTTCGCTTTGCGACTCTCCCATTCGGACGGCTTCCTCGAGGGAAATCGCAGCTCCCGATTGTGTTGCGGCGGCTGCACTCGTCACCTGAGCTGACAACGGTAATGCGGCGGTCATCGCCAGCGCGGTAAACGCGCCCAGTGTTCTGATAACGTAATTCATAGTTATTGCCTACGAAGAAAGAGACTGTTTGTGTCTCGCTTGAGACTTGAAGCCGATCGCCGAAAGAAGAAGGCGAGCGTATAATCGCGGAGCTTTTGTAAGCGCGGGGTAAGCTTGTGGCATCATCTCGCGACCCATCGCGTCATGAAACACCGCACCCATCATCATCGCGGAGGCGGCGAGCACGTCGAAATCACCATCGGCGCGCTTTTCCAATTTCAGCTTGCGCAGATATGTCGCGAGATCATGAGATGCCTGTGTAGGAGTGCTCACGGCAGTCGTGATCATCTCCGGACGCTCTTCCATCTCGCTCATGCATTTGCGAATGATCGAGCTCTTTGCGCGGAGTCGCTCCATCAGCTTTCCGCACCATTCGGTCAGCTCTGCTTCGGGATCAACCGGTGTCGCCGGAAGAGCTATAGCCGGCGGACCATCGTCCGTGTGGGCAATCGCTTCCTGAAGCAGCGCGTCCTTCGACCCGAAGTAGCGGAACAGCGTGACTTCGTTCACTCCGGCCGCATCGGCGATGCGTCGCGTCGTAGAGCCGCGTGATCCGTGTTGCGCGAACACGGCAGCAGCGGCTTTGAGTAGCTCGGCTCTGGTATCCATAAAACCGGAACCTAAAAACCTGCCGGGCCGGATGCAAGTAGCTACTTGCTTACATCATGTGTTTCCACGGTTTTGAAAGTTTTCAGTAACGATTCCAGCCGCGTGCGACGATCGCGGCTCAAGGGCGCGAGCGCTCCGCTCGCAAGAATGACGTGGTATTCATAGCTCGACTTGCCTCCGATCGCTCGAATCGCATCGAGTCGCACAATCGCCGAGCGATGGGTGCGAAAGAAAGTCGCCGGGTCGAGCCGCGATTCGATTACGTGCATCCGCTCGCGCAGCAGAAGCTGTCGGCCATCCGATTTTTTCCGACGATGGAGCGCGACGTAGTACGTCGCGGCTTCGATCCACTCTATCTCATCGATCGGAACAACCGTGGTGCCAGCATGATCGCGAACGATCAGGCGCTCGAGCTGCGTTCCCGTTCCAGACATTCCCGATTCACGCTCGATCGCATCGCGAAGTGCCTGCGATTCGCGAACCCTTTGGGTTGCGCGCTCGACCGCCCCAGAGAGTCGTTCCGGAGAAACCGGCTTGAGTATGTAGTCGAGAGCGCGAGCTTCGAACGCGCGTAACGCATGGGCGTCGTACGCGGTCACGAACACAATTGCCGGCGGAACATCCTCGGGCTCCAGCCGCTCGAGTGTCGCAAAGCCGTCGAGCTCCGGCATCGCGATATCGAGAAAGAGAACATCGGGCCGGTGTTCTACAATCGCCGCGCACGCCTCGTATCCGTTCGCACACTCGGCGATTACTTCGATGCCGGGAATCTCGCTGAGTAGAGATCGCAAACCCTCTCGCGCGAGAGGCTCATCATCCACCAGAACTGCCTTAAGTGACATAAGGAACTAGTAATCGGCACATCGTTCCGCCACCGGGGCGTTCCAGAATCTCGAGCTTTCCATTCTTGCCGTGCATCAGCGAGAGACGCGAGCGCGTGTTGGCGATTCCGAGGCCACTGTCAGTCTTGGTTTTGGGCCCGATGCCAACGCCGTCATCCTCGACAATCATTCTCAACGTATCTCCATCGACGCGAGCGCTGATCTGAACTTTTCCCGCCGAAATCTTTCCCGCGATGCCGTGTCGCACCGCATTCTCTACCAACGGCTGTAAGAGTAGGTGAGGAATGCGCGCGTTCCGCGCAGTCGCGTCCGCATCGATTGCAAAAGTCAGTCTATCAGGGAAACGCGCCCGCTCGACATTGAGATATTCCTGGATGAAGCCGAGCTCGTCCTCGAGCTTTACGGTTTCCGCCGCATCGTCCAGTACATAACGAAGAAGATCCGCGAGCGATCTCAGAACTGACGACGCTGCGACAGAGTCTCCCTTCGAAGAAAGCACGACCGCGGTGTTGATGGCATTGAAAAGAAAATGCGGTCTGAGCTGCGCACGAAGCGCGGACAACTTTCCCGCATTAAGCTCGGCCGACAATGATGCCGCTTTGGCCGCCGATTCCCTGCCGGCTTCTCGCAAATGGCGATCGGCGTTCGAGACATATGCGAGCGTCCAGAGAAGAACGAACGTCAGCATGTCGAGCGGAACGTAGGCGGCGAATACATGCATGATGCGCGCGAAAATCTCCTGGTCCCCCGGCGGGATCAGCAGCACGCGAGTCAACACTACAAGCGCAATCGCATGAACCATCGCGAGCCCAACTACCTGCGCCGCGGTAGTTGCAACAGAATCCGCTGACAGTGCCTCCGCTTTGCCTTCGCGATGGGCAACCACGACGGGCGTCAGGACGATCCATCCCACAAGTGTCAAGATCTGCCAGATGACCGTGACAAACCACGCGATCGGTTGTCCCGCCACGATCACCGCATGATAGACGACTGGGAGTCCGATGATCGCCGAACCGCACAAAATCGTCGCGAGCAATGCGCGACTTGCCCCACGCTCGGCGTACCATGGCAGATTCTGTTCGTCGGCGAGTCGCTCAGGACTGAGACGGCCGTATGGAAGCGAGTCCGCGGCTCGCTCGACGAAAATCCCCATGAGCCGTCCACCATAAGCCGCGGCAATTGCAGGAACGATCGCCACGATCGAGCCGATTCCCGATGCAGCTCCGGCGCCGATGGCCCAAGCCACAACGTGAGCACCGGCCATTGCAACTCCTACGACGAGACCGCCCAGCCATGGCGCGATCAGTCCCGACATGCCGAGTGCGAAAGATGCGAGCATCACGAGCAAGAGCGGGCCCTGTACTTCTGTCGCGGAAATATCGAGCCATCCGATAATCGCGCCCGCTGCAACGCCGACAACGACCCCCCAAATCTGTCGCGTGGTTCTGGTGTCGTTTTGCATTTGAGCAAGCTGATGCGGTGATCATCACACCGCGAGGCCGACGAAACGAAGCGGCCAGTTACTGCAACGAACTACCGTTCGGGTCCGACGGGGCGCTTTAGTTGAGAGGAGTTGCCAGGAGCATTGTACTGCACAACCGGTTTTCTCCAGACAAGAGCGGGGTCTACGCCTGGTGGTCCGCCGAATAGAAATCTGAAGCTCAACAGCTGCTGAGTCTCGCGGAATTCAGTGGGGCGTCCCTCAGAAGCCGATGTCGGAAGTGGCTGCACCGATTTTATCTCGTCGAACAGTGCGACGTTGGGCAGCACCTCGCGGTAGGTCGTCGTGACTTTCATTCCGAGGATCGCCGGTTTTACGCTGCCACCTTTGGTGAGACGGAATTCCGCGCGACGAATCAGGTACGTGGCGCTGTCAATGAAGATCGATCCCTCGACGTCGGGCGCGACGATCTCCGGGATTGGAGCAAAGTCGATACGGAGAGTCGGAATACTGTCCTCGTCCGAGATCCCCGAATACTTGAAGCAGTGAGCGATAAGAAATCGTGTGTCAGCGAGATCGGTGAGCGTTGGCAATCGCATCACGCGAACATCGCCAAACACTTTGCTAAAGTCACCCGAAACGACCCTGCCCTGTCTGTATCTCCAGTCGTCATCGCTTCGGAATGTCGTCGTGTCATAAACAATCTTGTGCGTGCTGTCCTGCTTGTCGTACGTGTCGTGCTGCTGCGCGAGCTTGTACTCGAACGGATACGTTCGCCTGAGCAGCCGCTCGCGCTGCGCATTCTTGCGCGCTTCGGCGAGCACGATCGCCAGCTCGGCATCGTCAACGAAGCCGTTTTCTTCGGGGACAATGCAGCGCCGTACCGGCGCATTCACTTGGACATCCGCCAGCGTCGAGGGAACTCGATTCAGCAAGAAGACCGGATTCGTTTTCGCCGCCGTAACAACAATGGTGGTGTCGAGCGGCGTGTAACCGAGCTGTCGAATCTTGACTTTGTATTTGCCGGCAGGAACTGCGAAGTACGTAAATGATCCGCCCTGATCGGTGAATCGCTCGCGTCCGATGGGGTCGAGGACGACAGTACTATATGGTAGCGGTTGACGCGTGGCTTCAGCGATCACAGTGCCGGTCAGGGTAAACGTTGGGCCTTGACCGGTTGTTGGCGGCGTTGGCGTGTCCTGTTGAGCCTGAAGAGTGGGAGCCTCGAGCGCCAGCGAAACGAATGCGGCGACAACGAGCCACTGCGGGTGAATCGAGAGCAAAATGAAAGCTGCCTGCCGGATCGAAGCGTAAGTGAGCGCGGGACGCCCACGCCCTAGTATTGGGACGAACGACCAATAACGCCAGCAAAACAATAACTGCAGAAAGCGTACAACTGTCAGGATATCGTAAAACAAGGCTCAACTGCGGAACACGGCCAAACTTTTCCTTTCTCTGCGCTGTCTCAGTCGGTTGTCACCGTACTCCTCCACGCAATGCATCGCTCCACCGGCGCAGGCATCACATGAAAAAGTTCATCGTTGTTCCGTTCCTGCTTTCTACAGCGTCACTTCACGCGCAAACCACTACCATCGCGAGCAACAAGGAGATTCCGGTCGTAGCAGATACCCCGGCTACTTCCATTAGAGCCGCAGCGAGCGAGCGAATCGCAATGTCGACGAAGGTCGCTGCGCCTCCAGTGCTCGACGGAAAGACCGACGACCCGGCGTGGAAGAACGCGCAGGTGATCGACAAGTTCCTCGAATACGATCCAAAAGTCGGCGCCGAGACTCGCTTCAAGACCGAAGTGCGTGTCGTGAACGATGACAAGTATCTCTACGTGCTCGCGCGGATGTACGATCCAGCGCCGGACAGCATGATCTCACTGCTCAGCCGTCGCGACGTGCGCACGCAATCCGAGCAGCTCAAGCTGATGATCGACTCGTATCACGACCGTCGTACAGGCTACGAGTTCTGCGTGAATCCTGCAGGCGTGAAACGCGATTTTTATGTCTCTAACGACAACAATGAAGACCCGAGCTGGGACGGCGTCTGGGATGTTGCAACTCGAATCGATTCTGTTGGTTGGGTAGCAGAATTCCGGATTCCATTCAGTCAGCTCCGATTTCCAAACGCGGCGGAGCACACGTTCGGATTCATGGTGGTGCGAGATGTCGCGAGAACAGCGCAGCGCATAAGCTGGCCGCTCTATCATCGTGATCAGCAGGGATACATCTCGCAGACAGGAGAGCTCTCGGGAATTACGGGTATTGGACAGCCGAGCCGGCTCGAGGTCGCGCCCTACGTTGTCACGAAAAACGAGACGCGTCCGTCGGGCAGCTCATGGAAGCATCCTCAATCATTTGCGGCGGGAGCAGATCTCAAGTACGGGCTCTCGTCAAATCTCACAGTCAACGCAACAATTAACCCCGATTTCGGCCAGGTGGAGGCTGATCCCGCCGTTTTGAATTTGTCGGCCTTCGAGCAGTTCTTCGAAGAGCGGCGGCCCTTCTTCTTAGAAGGATCGGGGATCTTTTCTTTCAGAACCTCGTGCGGAGACATCGATACGGGCTGCACAGGTCTCTTCTACTCGCGGCGCATCGGCCGTTCGCCGCAGCTCGGTGGACTCTACGGCGATGAGAGCAGCGCACAGAACACCACAATCCTTGGCGCTGCAAAAGTGACGGGACGTGTTGCCAGGGGAATGTTGGTCGGGCTACTCGATGCGGTGACGCAGCGTGAGGTCGGAACTGAGAATCGCACCATCGAGCCACAAACGAATTACGCAGTGGCGCGCGTGCAACAGTCGAGCAACGACGGGCAGACTGATTTCGGCGCAATGCTCACCGGTGTAAATCGCAATCTCGACTCGAACACGAGCAATTTCTTGCGCCGGTCTGCGTACACAGGCGGTCTCGATTTTCGCAAGCGATTGTTCGGCAAGAAATACGAGATCACGACGAATCTTTCGGGCAGCACGATCTACGGAACGTCGACTGCAATCGCGAGCACGCAGCTCGACGGAGTTCACCGCTTTCAAAGGCCTGACGACAACATTGAGTTCGACCCGACGCGGACGTCGCTGACAGGTGATGCCGAGCGACTTACCGTGAGCAAATTCGGCGGCGGCATCACGCGATTCCAAAGCGTGCTGCAACGTTACTCCCCTGGCTTCGAGAGCAACGATCTCGGTTTCCAATCGCGCGCCGACGAAGAGATATTCAGAAACTGGTTCTCACTTCAGTTCAATGAGCCGAGCAAGCTCTTCACGCGCGCGTTCCTGAACTTCAATTCGATGCAGAAGTGGACCACCGAGGGATTGCCGACGACAATTGGATTGAACTTCAACTGGCATTTGCAGTTCAAGAATTGGATGTGGGGTCACGTCGGTGGAAACGTCAACGATTTCACGAAGGTTTATGCCGACCGTGAAGCCCGCGGTGGTCCTGCACTTCGCAAATCGAAGGAATACGAGGGATGGAGCGGACTCGAAAGCGATAGCAGAAAAGCGTGGTACGTGAGCGCGTTCGCCGGTGGATGGAGGGGCGATGCCGGCAACTCGCACGGTTGGTGGCTCAATCCTGGTGGTCAGTTCAGACTTTCCAGTCGTTTCAGCGCCTCGGCGAGCTTGAACTACAGTCACGATCTCAATGACAAGCAGTGGCGCGCGAACTTCGGTACTTCAGGGAACGACACAACACATTACACTTTCGCTCGCCTCGATCAGAAAACTCTCGACCTTACGACGCGCCTCAATTTCACGATGACGCCGAACCTGTCGCTGCAGTTCTACGGCGAGCCATTCGCGTCGAGCGGTGAGTACACCAACTGGCGCGAGCTCAACAATCCGCGCGCGGCACAGTACGCGGATCGGTTCAAGCCCTTTACGTCTCAGGGTGATCCGGGCGGCTTCAGTTTCAAGCAGTTCCGGTCGAACACTGTTCTTCGGTGGGAGTACAAGCCTGGCTCGACGATGTTTCTCGTATGGGCGCAGGGGAGAGATCTTTCCGGAGATTTCGTGAACGACTTCAGTGCGCGGAGAGATTTCCAGGACATCTTCCGGCAGCATCCTGACAATACGTTGCTGCTTAAGATCTCTTACTGGATCAATCCGTGATCGATTTACCATGTCGCGAGGCGGCGCCGAATACAGCACCTAATCCGATTAGCAGGACGCTCGCGATAGGAACGACCGGCGTGCTCAAATGGTTTACGGCAATTACCGCGGCGAGTACCAACCCAAGCCATCCGCCGATCGTCGCGGGCCAGAATCGTTTCACTCCCAGGATTCCCCGCATCCGCGCGATTCGCGTCGCGACATAAACGCCGACGACTCCGCCAATGATCGCGCCGGCATCGAGGCCCGATTTGCCAACAAAGTGCCCGAGAATCGAGCCGATGAGCGTACCGCCTCCGCCGAGGATGCAGGCGAGGAGAAAAAGAAGCAGGCTCTTGCGACTCATCTGTGTGCCTCGGGGTTCTTGCCAGTGAACCCCGAGTCGGCAAATGTTGTGCTTGCATGCAGATTATCTGCGTGCAACAGCGGTTGCCGCGTTGGCTTTGAGCATTACATCGACTTCTGCGGCGGCAACTTTGCGCGGAACCCGCCACCTTCCATTCTCGATTGGATCAGATGGAACGCTGACCTCGGCGACTTGTCCCTGCGTGTCGATCGTCACCAGTGCAGTCGCCGCGTGCGATCCATTCTGCTTGCTTGTAATGACAAGCATCCACGTACCCTGTGCAGGTTTCTGCCAGCGAACTGCGTACATCCCGACCTGTGTGAGGCGACGTATGTCGAGTGCCATGGTCTGACGCCGGCCGTCGACGATTCCTTCAGCGGTGCCGGTGACTTCATACGACATGAGCTCGCCGTGATGATACGTGCGAACTGTGAGCAATGCACCGCGTGTCCCGGGATCATGCGGATTGACCGGATACTCGATCGCAATCCACGGCGGCCCTGCGATCGCGACGGCTGAGGCGATCATTGTGAGAAGAGCGACGACACCAAGTTGGCGTAACGGGGAGCGCATCATTTGAGACTCCTGTGAGAGAAATGATTTCTTGCTCTCATACGATGCCGGTCGTCGTGCTTCGGTTTATGCGATCAGTTATTTCGCGATACGAAGTGTCACAGGTCCCTTGAAGGATCGAATCGTAATGTGCGCGCCGCCGGACGAGTTCGTCATCACCAGCTCTGATCCGCGACCATAGCGACCCTTCACCGGCTGCGAATAGTTGAGATCATTCGATATCGTCCCCGCTATCGAAGCGATGTCGAAATCCGCGCCCGTTTTTCTTGGGATCGCGATCTCCGTCGTGCCGCTGTGAGTATCGAAGGTGATCGACGCGCCTCTCTCGATGTCGCCGTTGAAGCGAATGGGACCGGTGACTGATTCGATTTTCGCGCGTTCGAATTTTCCGTTTTCCACGGAGGTAATCGAGTTGATCACGATTCCCCCGCTCACCGTCGAGATCGCTACGTCTGGACTCGATCCGTTCAGCGTAACGTCGCCGCTCGCACTCTTCGCGCGCAGCCAGCCAGGAGCTCCATTCACTTCGATGTCGCCATCGATTGCTTCAGCGTTTAGCTCCGATGGTTTTCCTGTCACGCGAATCTTCCCGCCAACAACGTACAAGTCGAGCTCACCTGTTACTCCGGATACTTCCACTTCAGCCGTTGCAGTCTTCACCCAGACTTTCGCGCGCGCGGGAACCATCACGTCGAGTCTGCTCGGTTGCGGGTTTCGATCGTTGAGCGGTTCGACAAACAGCTTCATTCCTCTTGGCCCGCCGCCCATGAAAAGCTTGTCGCCTTTGGGGAGAGATCCCCGCAGCGCTACCGAATCACGATCCCAGCCGGTGACATGAACGCTGCCGACGAGGTTTGAGATTCTCACCGCACCGTCGGAATCGAGCTTCAGTCCGCGCTCGACTTTCACCTGCGCTCTTGCTGCGACGCTGAATGTCGAGGCGACTGCAACGCCTATCAGCGCACGCCAGACCATTTTCAACTCCGCGCCATCTCTGTCGTACGCTTGAGCAGGTCAACCTTCTGCTCGTACGATTTTGCAAGCATCTGAATCAGCATCTTGTTTGCAGGATCCGCTGCGAGCGCGTTGCGCGCCTCCAGTATTGCCGCGTCGATGATCTTGATGCTCGCGCGCAACTTTGCAATCGTCTCGGGTGAAAGAGAGTCTCGCTCCGATTCGAGCGTTGCCGAGAGATCGTTCACTGCTCGCAGGTAATCGCTCTCGACAACAGTGAATTGCGCGAGCGATGCGGGGCCGGTGTTTGTGTCAGGCACAGTGGCGATTTGTCTTTCCGCTTCGCGCGCGACGGATGCGCCTCGACGGTTGATCGCAATTGCTGTGACGACTGAAGATCCAGCAACGAGGAGCAGGGCAGCCGCTGCGAGAAATACTGGACGCTGCCAGAATCGAGGCGACAACGATTGCGCCTCTGGCTTACCCGTCGCTTCTATCTCCGCGCGAATCTTTGCCCATGCGTCAGCCGGCGGCTCGATGCTCGTTGGCAGAGCCGAAAGTTCATTCATCAAATCGCGAAGCTTTGCTTCGTCTATCGTATCGTCTTTCATTTGTCCAATGCCTGTATGAGAAGCTTGTGCGCACGATGCAGCTGCGCTTTTACCGTTCCGACCGCGATTCCGAGCTGTGCTGCAATTTCCTGATGCTGAAAGCCCTCGATGTCGTGTAGCACGAACGCCGTTCGCGCGCCCTCAGGCAGCCTCGCGATCGCACGCTCCAGATCGATCCTCAACTCCGGCGAATCACCCGGCGCAAACGCGCCGATCTGACTCGTGTCCTCCATCGGAAGGACTCTCGCGACGCGACGCTTGTCGCTCCGCGCGTTTTCAAGCATCGCGTTAACAGCAAGTCTGTGCAGCCACGATGAGAACGCCGACTCGCCGCGGAATTTCCCAAGATTTTTCCACGCGCGAACAAAAACATCCTGCATCAGCTCAGTCGCAGCAGTTTGTTCGCCTCCCATGAGCCTTAGGCAAAGTGCGTAGACTCTGCCCGAATGCTCATTATAAATGAGCTCGAAGGCATCGACATCGCCGTTTTGCGCGCGGCTAATGAGGGCTCTGCTCGATTCGTCACCGCTCCAATTGGACTGCAACGGAATCGTCGATTTCCTCAGCGCAGATTGTCTGGACATTCGCTTTTCAACATATGATGCCGCCCGATACACCGGGGTTTAAATTAGCCCGGACTCAGCCTCGAGACGTCAGGACATCCGGCCGCGGATCCGCTTGTAGATGATCCAACCCAGCAGCGCGAGCACGCCAAGTGGAATCAATATGCCGAGCGATGCGATAGCTGCCGCGATGAATCCGACGAAATTGCGCCAAGCTGCCCGGATTGCTGCAACGATGGGATTCTGACCAGGTCCCTGGCCAAGAATCGGCAGTGGCTCGTGGACAGTTACCGATAGTGTGCTCGTCGCAACACGCGACTTGAGATAACGGAGTCGTCCCTCGTATCGCTCGATTTCTTCGCGCACGCGCGCCAGCTCGCGTTCAACAGAGAGTACGTCCTGGAGTTTTCCGGTTCTCGTCGCGAGCAGTGCGATCAACCGATCTTCCAGACGGTGCCCGTTGCTTACGCGCGCCGTGATATCGACGTACTCCTTACCAACATCCTCGGCCGTTGAGTTCACGGATTCAACTTTTCCGAGCGTGCCGAGTCCGTTGATTGCCTGATCGAAGCGCTGTG
>JBGQKT010000027.1:0-23103 GCA_041499635.1 Gemmatimonadaceae bacterium | reverse complement strand
GCGCCTTTCTCCTTCATGAAGCTCGTTCCCATCCGCTCGGCAAGAACGTCCGGCTCTTCGAGAATAATCGCGGCGCGCTTCGTATCCACCTTTCCACCATTCTCGTCCGCATACGTCATTTGAATGAGCCGAGCGTTGTAGCTGGCGGGCGTCAGCATGTGGTAGATGCGATACAGCTGGTACTCCTGGAGCACGTACTGCTCGTACGTGTCGTCGTCGCGGCAGTAGCTCACGAGTTTCGGTTTGTCGAGCCCGTAGAAAATCGTCCCCTTCGATTTCTCGCGACTGATGTTGAATCGAACCGGCGGGAACTCGCAGTTGTGTTTTCTCCAGATTCCGCGCGTCTTGATCTGAATTGGAACGACAACCGGCTTGCCGTCTTCGCCGACGTATGAGAGACTCGCGTCACGCCATGGACCAGTGTCGCCTTTGTCGCCGCGAATCTTGTGAAGGTTGGTCGTCAGAGTAACAGCGATGGGTGTGGTGGCACTGAAGAAGGCAGCCGCCTCCTCTGTCTTCTTCTTCTCGCTCTTGTCCTTCTTCTTTTTTTCGGGCCCCTGCGTGCCCTGTTGAGCGACTTGCGACGGTTGAGTCGACTGAGCGCACAACGGGAACGACGCGATCATTGTGAGCGCGCTGCCTGCTGCGATTCTTGTGAACGATTTCATTGGCATTACCTCAACTCTGCTTCCACGAGATCGTCCCCACACGCTACTCTCACTAATGAGAGAAGCGTTTCGGGATCGGTTGATTTCTTCGGCTCGATCACGTACTCGATCGTCAGCACGCCATTTGCGTCAATCGTGACTTCGCTCGCCTTCCAATCCTTCGCGTAATCGTCAAGGAGTGGATCGACGACGTGACGCATTCGCGCGACGTCAGTTGTGCGAACGCGGAGTCGCGTTTCTGCATCCGGTGTTTTCGGACCCGCGCTGTCGAGATCGCCATGCGCTCGACGCCATGCACGCTCGGCCACACCCTCGAGCTGTTCCCGACTCATGTTGCGGAACACTTCGTCGTCGATGCGCGCGACGAAAGTCCCCGTACGAGCGAGCTCCTTGGCTCGCTCGAGTCTGCGCTCGGCAATATTTCCTTCGAGCTCTATCGGCTGATTACCAAAATCACTGTACCACAGCACTAGCATCGTGGCATTGAAAAGAATCGAAATGACTGTTGCCACCGGTATGTCGACCGCCGCGGCGAGCCCGACTCCGGTAGCAAGAAAAACGTACACGGCGTCCTTGCTGTCGTCGAGCGTATTTCGAAAGCGGACGGCAGCGACTATCCCCGCGAGACTGAAGGCAAGCGCAACGCTGTACTTCACCAGGACCACGATTCCCGCTACCACGACTGGCAGCATGATCAGCAGCTGCACTACTGACTGCTGATATCCGCGCTTTGCCCTCGTGAGCTGATACACCCACGCAACCGGCAGTGAGAGCAAGATCGCCGCTGACATGGCCATGAAAGCCAGGAGCCCGAGCGTTGTCTGGTCCACCGTGGCCGCGGCCCCGCGCTTCACCGGCGCGCTCGGCTCATTGCCGAAAATCGGCTGAAGCGCGTAGCTCGCGAAGCCCGGGGCGTGCGGCAGCTCGCGCAAAGCGAGAGAGCCGAGCCCCAGCAGCAGCACGTAGTAAACGACGACCTTCACGACAACACGTGTCGCGGGCGATAAACCCGGGCGGGGAATCCTACGCGCCATTTTGTTCTTCTCCACAGACACAAAATCGTGGAGTCGACCCCCTAGCGCCAGTTCGGAGTTGCCGCGCGGTGCGCACCCGGTCAGATTCGGGGCCTATGCCAAAATTCTCTGGATTTCTCGCCCTCTGTATTCTCTCGGCTTCGAGCGCAGGTGCTCAGGCAACGTCCCAGAAACCGACCCTCGTCGTGATGATCACGATCGACGGTTTTCGTGAGGGCAATCTCGACCGATTCGGTCCCCAGCTTCACGGGGGCCTTGCCCGCCTGATGAGCGGCGGTGCGTGGTTCACAAATGCTCACCACGATCACGCGATTACCGAGACCGCCCCCGGTCATGCCACTCTGTTGTCGGGTCGGTTTCCACGATCCACAGGCATCGCGGCAAATCGAGCCGGAGTTTTCGACCAGGCGTCTCCGCTCCTCGGTTTTTCCGGAGGGCCGGGTGCATCGCCAACGCGCTTTCAAGGAACGGAGCTCTTCGACTGGCTCAACGCCAGGAATCCAAATTCGCGAGCTCTTTCGGTTTCATCGAAAGATCGCGGTGCAATTCTCCCAGTCGGTAGATCGAAGCAGCAAGTCTACTGGTACGCCCCACCCGATGGAGAATTCACCACGAGCCACTACTACGCTGACTCGCTTCCTGACTGGGTAAAAAAATTCAACGCGCGCCGAATTCCAGACAGCTACGCGGGAAAAACCTGGACTCCGCTCCTCCCCGACAGCGCCTACAAGGAACCTGACAGCGTCAGCATCGAAGGCGGTGGAAGAGATTTTGTTTTTCCGCACGCACTTCCCACTGATGTCGCCCAGGTCGATGGAGTTCTGTGGGCGACGCCATTTGGAGACGAGTTCGAGGTCGCTCTCGCTCTGGACGGCGTCAGCGCTCTTCACCTCGGTGAAGGACCTCAGACGGATTTGCTCGCGGTCTCGCTTTCGGCAACGGACCTCATCAATCATCGCCTTGGACCCGACTCGAAAGAGGCGCACGATCAGGTGCTTCGAACAGATCGCACAATTGGAGTGTTTCTCGATTCGCTATTCAAATTGCGGGATCCATCGCGGGTCATCGTTGCGTTGAGCGCCGATCACGGATTCGGTACTATTCCGGAGCTCGCGCAGAATGTCACGCCGGCGCCAACTCGCGTGACACTCCAACCGGCAATCGCCGCCGCGCGCCAGCGCATGCAGACACTCGGCCTCGATACTCTCGCGTTCGAGGCGGATCAGCAGGTGATTCTCATCGATCGCGCCGCGTTCCAAAAATCCAAAGTGAATCCCGACACGGTGCTTCGTGTTTTCCGCGATGAAGCGCTAAAGATCCCCGGCGTGTATCGAGTCGATCGATTCAGCGATCTCGTGAAAGGCGATACCATCAACGATCCTATCACGCGCCGATGGACACACCAATTCCCCGCGACCGCGGCGATCGATCTCATCGTTACTCTGACGAAAGGAAGTTTGTGGGCTGGTCCGCTCGTCGCATCACATGGAACGCCGTACGACTACGACAGCAACGTTCCAGTCATTTTTTACGGAGCGCCGTTCAAGGCCGGTAAATACTCAGATTTCGTGAGGACCGTGGACATTGCGCCGACACTCGCCAAGGCCGTGGGAGTAACGCCGTCGGAAAAGCTTGATGGCGTGGTGCTTACTAAAGCGTTGAAGTAGCGAACCGGTCGCCGTTATTTACGTGGTATCACGGTGTAAACTCGTCCTTCTTTCATTACAAATCGCACACGTTGTAATGCCGTGATGTCAGTCGAAGGATCTCCCTCAACTGCGATGATGTCGGCTTCATAGCCTGGTGCGATGGAGCCGATCGTTCTTCCTAACCCGAGAGCTTCCGCCGCAAGTGATGTGGCCGAGATGATGGTTTTCATCGGCGATTGCTTTCCTTCCTTTACGCGACAGACGAGGTCCTCGGCATTTCGCCCGTGCGCGCCGGCGACCGCGTCGGTTCCGAAAACGATTTTGAGATTTGGAATCGCAATCGCGTGTTGAAAGGTCGTGCGAGCCACTGGAATCGCTTTTTCCATCGCCGCAAATCCTGCCGCGTTGAAGTTGCCGATTCCATCGAATTTGGGGCGGTTATCGAGATAATTCTGAAAGATCAATCTGCACTGCGGATCGAAGATCGTCCCTCGCTGCGCCATTTCTTTCAGTACTTCGTCGGTCGCAAAAAGTCCATGTTCGATCTGCGTGCAGCCCGCGCGAATCGACCGCTCTATAGACTCGGTGCTGTGTGCATGCACGAGCGTTCGTAATCCCTGTGCGCGCGCCTCGCCGCACATTGCCTCCATCTGCTCGACAGTCATCGTTGCTGCGCCGCCTTGGCGGATACTCTTCGACGCGAAGATCTTGATGAAATCAGCGCCTTGTTTTTTTCGCTCGCGCACGAGCGTTCTCAGCGAATCGGGCGAGAGGGTCGGATCTTCCAGCGGTTCGAGCGATGTCAAAATGCGCGGACCGGGGATCGCACCAGACGCGATGGCGTCGCGGAGATCTTTGTCCTCGAATGATCCCGGACTCTGAACGGTCGTGAAACCGGCGAGCAGCGTGGTGTACGCATTCCCGGCGGCGGCGAGAATCGATTGCGCCGGAGTGTCGCCATCGTTTGGTGTGTGCAGCTTTCCGGCGCGATTGAAGTACCACGCAAGATGTGCGTGTGAATCGATCAATCCCGGTAACACAGTGAGTGTTCCGAGCTCGTAGTCTGCGGCACGCCGCTTTGCTCGCGCGGCCTCCACTCGCGTAATCTTCGATCCTTCCACAACGATGGTGACATCGCGAACCGTACCGCCTCGCCCATCGAGCATCCGTCCTGCGTGAATTACCGTAGCAGCCCCCTGTGCAAACAAGTTTTGCGCAAAGAATACAGAGCCCGCGACTACAAGACTTCTTCTCATCTCGACTATTTCCTTCTCGAGGCTTCATATCGCCGGATGTACCCTTCCGAGGGAACGCTCGCGACGCTTTCGCCGATTACGTCCAGCGGAAGATCCTCGAGCTTTTTGAAGCGAATACATGCTTTGCCCATGTCGAGCTTCTTCCCGGCTTTCTTGAATCCGTTCTGAATCCGGGCAAGCTCCTTCGCGTCCCCATATGCGGCCATCATGTGCACCGTGTAGTAGTTCTTCTGGATCGCGAGAGCGATATACCATATGGGCTGACCGTTGTACGTTTTCGGCAACCGCGACAGCGGGATCACGTACGAGATGAATCTCCCCTGCAAAATTTCTTCGTATCCGGTGGGAAGATTCTTTCGAATCGTGTCGCGCACCGTCGACAGAACTTTTCGATCATCTGCGGGAAGTCCAGCGAGATAATCGTCGACCGTTGTGATGGTTTTCATGGCGCAGAAAATCTACTGTCTCACCTTCTTTTTCGGACATCGCGGATCGGCTATCGGCCAGCGGGCATCGGCGACCGGCTGTTCAGTACTGCCCTGGCGACGGCGATCAAAGTCTCGCGCGAGCTCTCTCGCGGAGTTCTGGTAGCAACGATGAATTGCGCGTTCTTTCCCGCGAGAACGTGAAGCGCGCCGCCACTCTCGAGCCATGCATCTTCGCCGAGTCCTTCGATCTGCTGCGGGTGCCCTCGGCGCGAGTATTCGTCACGTATCCGCTGAAAAGCTGCCGGGTTTTGCTGCGATACCGAAGGCACGATGATGACGATGCTTCCGAAGTCACTCGGCGTATCGTAGCTGCAGATCGCACGCTCGCGCGGCACTCTGCTCTCGTTGTCCGCGCGGAGGATTTCGCCGATGTCGGGCACTCGCCGCCCGCGCGTCACGCCCTTTCCTATGGCGGCAGAAATCTGCGCAGGCGAGAGAAGCTCACACGCATTTTCAGGAAGTGATGTGATTGTAGCGCGCGCCGGTGCAGGCGTGGATTCGACGTTCGTATGATGTGATGAACAGGCCGCACACAAAACGAGTAGAACAGCTGAGCGCGCTAACGCCATAAGGAAGCGCGGAAGGGCGATTACGGCCGATCGAGCCCCTGCCCAGTGATCCACGTCTTGAGCTCGGTCACGACTTCCTCGTCGGACTGTTCGGGCGTGTGCGGCATCACGGGCCATCGCTTGTTGGGCCCCATGAGGTACCACATGGGCCCGACTTCAGCGATTCCACGTTTCACATTCCCGGGCTGCGCATCGTACGACACGAAGTGAAAATGGCGGCCATTGTAGAGGAGGTGCTGCTGCGCATTCTTGAAAGCGGTCATAAATAGCTGCGTGGAGGGAAATTGCGGAGTCCGCAGCAATCAATCTACTCATTTCCCCCGGCTCCCGCCCAGGAAAGTGGACATGAACCGTCACCGCGATTAGACGAATCCACGTCGCGAATTTTTCTCCGCGAGACGTAACCTCATTCTCGCGCAACACGTTAGAGGATTCCTGGCCCGACGGCGCACCGTATGCCGAGTAGCGCAGAAAATTCAGGAGTCGTCGTATGAATCGTCGCCTGGTAAGCGTCGCGTTTCGCGCTTTCCTTCTTCTTTCTCCTCTTCCCCTGAGCTCGCAAATCACGATTTCAGGGATTCGAATCACCGGACTCGGCAAAGCTGCGCAGGTTATCAAGACGGCGCGCGATGTTTCGAACGCCGGGACAGTTCTCGCCAATAGTGGCTCGTCAAAAACGCGAGCACGCGCCGCTGTCGCGACCGGTCGCGAATACATTGGAGTTCCGTACGTCTGGGGCGGGAGCACGCCCAATGGCTTCGACTGTTCTGGCTTTGTGCAGTACGTCTATCGCAAGCACGGCGTCCCGCTTCCCCGTACTTCTCGGCAGATGGCACACGCCGGAGAGCGCATTACTCCTTCGATCAGCAATTTGCGTGAGGGCGACCTGATGCTGTTTCGCGGTCGAGATGGGGTGATCAGTCATGTCGCACTTTACGCGGGTCGAAATCGGATCCTCCACTCGTCTTCGAGCGGACATGGTGTTGGATTCGACGATCTATCGACCAAACGCGGTGCTTACTTCACGTCGCATCTCGTCGCCACACGACGAGTGACCGGCAGTGGACGCGCACTCATTGATGCGCTGGCGCAGATCTACCGGGACTTTCCATTTGATACGTTCGATCCACCCGATGGGGCACCGTACCGGTCACCGATGCCCGCTGGCCGATGACTGATCTCAGAGGTCCGAGAACTACCAGTTATGAGTTTGCAGTTCCGGACATCTGTCATCGGTTATCGGCCAGCGGGTATCGGCGACCGGTACGTTAGTCCGCAGTCCGCAGTGTCTCACCCTTCACTCGCTCGACGTTGCGCGAAATCTCGTATCGTGAGCATTTGATCCGGAAGCATCTCGTCAGGGCTCATACTGTCCTGATCGAGGCGCGCAACTCCGAGCATCAAGCCCGCGAATGTCTTCTCGAATGGATTCTGCGCGCCTTGCCATTGGATCTCGAGCACCTGCTCGGGAACTTCCGTCACGATCAGTGGCTTTCCCACAACCGACTCGAATTCCTTAACGATCTCGCGTTGCGTGAGGAAATCCGGACCCATGAACGTGATCGTCCGATTCCGCGCCTCGGGTGAGTACACCGCATTCACCGCTACTTGCGCGACGTCGTGCATCGACGCGTACGGGACTATCCCATTCCCCGCTCCGTAAATCTTTACCTCGCCCGCCGCAAGATCGCCGAAGAGATGAGGCCCGAGCCAGACTTCCATGAATAGCGGCGGCTTGATGATCGTGTAGTCGAGCAATCCTGACTTGAGGTGATCTTCGACAGTGCGTTTCGCGTCAGTAAGCGGTGTCGATGGGAAATCCTCGAAATTAAACGAGATGTAAATGAAGTGATCGGCACCCGCAGCTTTCGCAGCGTCGATCAAGGCGATGTTCCCCGCCGCGTCCGTTTCCTGAAAAGAATCTCCGGCCTGAGCCGTCGTGATGATCGTCACAGTGGAAATCACTGTCGTCACTCCCTTGCATGCTGCCTCGAGTGACGCGTGATCCTTGAGATCGCCGACGGCGGTTTCGGCGCCGAGCTTCTCGAGGTGAGCGATTTTTTCCGGAGCGGAAGTCGCGCGCACGAGTCCGCGGACCGATTCCCCACGCTCGCGTAAAAGGCGAACGATCTCCGTCCCGAGACTGCCGGTGGACCCCGCAACGAGAATCATCATCACTCCTTTTTCTGGCCCGTCAGATTATTGTGGGATTTGTTATCGCGGCCACAGCCAACAAAAGATTGCTGCTGTGATGAACGAGTAAATCAGTGAGTCGACTGTTGCTTTCATCGTCGTGCTCCATGCCCGGCGATACCATATCGACATCTGCCACAGTGCTGCGGCATACGCGATGAACGTCGTCGTGCTTACAAATCGAACAATCTCCCAGCTCGCCGGATTCTGCGGGAGCGCGCGACCAGCGATGTACGCGCCAAAGGTGCTGACGATCACGAGATAGACGAACCAGAGAACAAGATTTCTCGTCATCGACCACTCACCGTTCGGAAGAACCGTGACGATGAGATTCGGTCCGGCGCGCACTTTGTCCATGAATGCGCTGGACTTCATGTCTTCTCTCCCAGCGGGACGCGGAACCATGTAATCACCCGGGGGAATCGCGAGCGGCCCGACGGCAGCTCGGAGTGCGTCTTCGTCGGGGACTTTCTGATAGTCGCCTTTGTGCCACGGCATGACCATGTGGACGATCGAGCTCGCAACGAACACCGCTACCGCCGACAGCAGAATCGGGAGCCACAGGGAGGTAATACCTGTCACGGCCATCTCCGGTTTGGGGTCAGGGAAATTACCGCTTTGGCATCTTCTTCGCAGATGCGTGGGCACTACCTACTGGAGAACACATGGCAGACGTCAACATTCAGAACACGACTCCTGGGTCTTCGCCACCGCCCTCGTCCAACGGCGGAGGCGGCGGGTCGGGTGCTATCGTCGCCGTTGTGCTTGTTGTCGTGATTTTGCTTCTCGCGTGGCTGTTCTTCTTCCGCAGCCCATCGGCGTCGAAAGGCACGAATATCAAAGTCGACATCGGCGCCCCGTCCGCGGCGCCGACGCCGGCTCCCGCGCCAGCGCCCGCAGCGCCGCCGCCTGCTGCGCCGCCGCCAGCATCACCAAACTAAAACTCATGTAGCGCGTTGTTATCAGTTCAATCCTGCTTTTTCGTCGTGTCCTTCGCCGGCGGCTTCGGGAACCAGCTCGCCTCGTCGTAGTAATTCGAAAATCGTTTGATTTTCCCCTTCTCCAGCTCGACAACCGACGCGCCCCGGCCCGATAGCTTGAATGCCGTCACCGGACCATTCGGTGAATCGCCGGTATACGTCGCTGTCCACGTCCATTCCGCAGCGAGCGCGTTATCACCTTCGACAACATTGGTGATTTTCCAGACGTAGTCGGGCGACGCCTGGATGAGATCATGCATGAATGTGTGCACACCTTCTGGTGCCGTCGCGCGGATGCTGAATGGAACGTCCTCGTGCACCCCATCCTTCGTCAGCAGCGTATCGACGGCGAGCGAATCATGCCGGTTCCATGCGGCGATGTACGCGTCGAGAACCGCTTTGTGGGACAACGTCGGAGGCTCCTGCTGCTTCGCGGTGCAGGCAGTAATCAATGCGAATCCACCAATCAGGCCTGCGACTACAAATCGGTTCATCAACTCCTCCAAAAAAAACCGCTACCCGCCGACAGCGGGTAGCGGGTAGAGGGTAGCGGTTGTTCTTACGGCGCGGGCGCGTCGTTTTCCTTGTAGAGCGCCGAGCCGGCCACTGCACCGACGATCAGCGTTATCAACCCTATGAGCTCCGTCATCCAGAACAATCTGGGACCTATCATGCCCGTCATGAGCGAGCTGCCGGCATTGAGGAATGCCGCGTAAATCCAGAACAAGAAGGCAACTGTTGCCGCGGTCATCGGGCCGGGGCCAAGTCGAGGCCTGATGGCTGCGTACGTCCATACGAGCAGAAGACCGACAACGAAGTCAGTGATGACGTAAACCGTGATCGCATTGCTCGACATCATCACGGCGGCGGATCCGGGCTTGTACCCCTCCATTGCCGCCGTCATACGGTCGACGAGAAGCTTCGTGTATACGAACCAATCGATGACGTTCAAGACGATACCCGCAACGATTCCACCGACCAGCACCTTCGATGTGTTCATTGCCATGCTGTGCTCCGTTGATAGGGGGATTTGAACGAGAGCGTTATTGTACGATCTGCGATAATACGGCCGACCCGACCAGCAATTCCGCGCGTCTATAGTACATTCTTCGGCTGAAAAGTGATAGCCGGAATACAGAGGCCCGCATGGCCCAACAGGAAAACATGCTGACCCGTCCGCTCGAGGCGCGGGATCGACTGGCAATCGTCGAGATCGTAAATCGCGTCGGGAATTTCTCGGGCGATGAGGTGGAGGTCGCCCTCGAGCTGGTTGACGAATGGCTCGCGGACGGGGAAGCGAGCGATTACATCTGTTGGGTAATCGAGGACGACGAAGGTGTTGGCGGCTACGTTTGTATCGGACCGACGCCGCTCACCGATGGGACGTTCGATCTTTACTGGATTGCGGTGGACCCGTCAGCACAGGGCCGTGGATACGGCCAGATTCTGACCAGGGTCGCCGAGGATGAGGCGCGCGCGAGGGGAGGTCGATTGCTTTTGATCGAGACTGCGTCGCATGAAACGTATTCTGCGACGATTCGCTTTTATGAGCGCGCCGGCTACGAGCTCGTGTCGAGAATTCCCGACTTTTATAAGGAGGGAGATGACAGGCTCACGTTCGCGAAGAGAATCGGATGAAGGCGCCTGATCCCGGAACTCCAAGACCCGCCGACGACGAGCTCGATTTCTTCGGGCTAACGGATCGCGGCAAGGTTCGTCCCGACAATCAGGATCAGTTTCTCGTTTGCACGATTCATCCCCAGGTCGTGATTCACGGCACGAGCCTCGCGGGCACCGATGCGCTCCCTTTGCGCGGAACGCGATTGGCGACGCTGCTTCTCATCGCCGACGGTGTGGGCGGCGCGGCAGATGGCAGCGAAGCCGCGCGCGTTGCGACAGAAGCCGTCACGCGTTACGTATCGTCGACTCTTCGTTGTTATCACGCTGCGGGCGGATCAAAAGACGAAGAGTTTTTAGATGCACTTCGCTCGGCCGCGCTCGAAGCTCACGCCGCTGTGCGCTCAGAGGCGTCGCATCGTCCCGATGGAAGCAAGATGGCGACGACGCTCACGTTGAGCATCGTAGTGTGGCCGTGGTTGTACGTCGTGCAAGTCGGAGACAGTCGCGCGTATTTCTACGACGGCGAGCTCCATCAGATCACTCGCGATCAAACCATCGGCCAGGAGCTCGTCGACCAGGGAATTCTTCCCGCCGATCGTCTTGCGAAATCGCCGTTCAAACACGTCCTATCGAGCGCAATCGGTGCCGACGAGGCATTGCCTGTCGTGACGCGTGTCGATATTCGGACGCGCGGTGCAATCATATTGATGTGCAGCGACGGACTTACAAAGCACGTGACTGATGCTGAGCTCGCGAGTGCTCTGAAAAATGTTCAGTCGTCGGAGAAGCTCGTTCGTGACCTGCTCGAGCTCGCACTATCGCGCGGCGGGTCGGACAATATCACGATCATCGCCGCGCGCGCTCAACGAAAACGTTCGGCATCTAATCCGTCAAAATCCGTCTAATCCGTTTTTCTTACCACTTGATGACACTGAAGACGTTCGAGTAATCATCGGTCCACGGCTGAGCGCCCGCCTTTGCAGAAAGCACTTTCCATCGTGAATCGTGAGTGAGTGCTCCGAGATCCTCCGGCCTCCGCGCAAGCGCAACCCAATCACAGCTGTAATCGAGATCGATTTCCGATTCTCTATCGGTCGTGCTGTGCGCACCGAGCAACGCAACCAATCCCGCATCCTTCGCAAGCTCGGCAACAACCGGCTGCAAATCGAGATGTTGATTGCTTATGTGAACGAAAAGAATCCCGTCATCATCGAGCACTCGGCGGTACAACGCGAATGCCTGTCGAGTGAGAAGATGTACCGGAATCGCATCGGAGCTGAACGCATCGATAACGAGTAAGCCGAATCGCTTCGCGGGCTGATGAGCCAGCGTTAGTCTCGCGTCACCGAAAACAATTCGCGGATGCACCGCGCAATCGCGAAGAAAAGTGAAATAGCCGGTTCTCCCCGAGATTTTCGCGACAACGGGATCGATCTCGAAGAACGTCCAATCCTCACCGGGCTTCGAGTAACAATCGAGGCTTCCCGTCCCAAGCCCGACCACGCCGATTCGCTTTTGCGGAAATCGATCCTGCAGCGCGGTGAAGAGCTGTCCAACTGGACCGTGAGGATGATAGTAAGTCACAGGGAGTCGCCGCCGCGCCGAATCCTGGAATTGCGCTCCGTGAATCGTCGTGCCGTGAATCAGGAAGTTCGCGGGTCCAGCCGTTCGCTGAACACTATACGCTCCAAAGAATGATCGATCTCTGTAAATAATTCTTTCCGATTTCTGCGCCCAGAGAAAGGTGAAAAGCGCAACCGCCGCGATGCCGGTTCCGAACTCAATCGCATTTGCACTCAGCGAAACGATCGTCAGAGAGCCGAGAATTGCGATGATCATCTTCAACGACATACCCATCACGTGACGGTCGCCCAATCCCATCCACGTGATCACACCGAGCATGACTGCGGGAATGAGAGCGAGAACGAATCCTGGGATTCCTTCCATGCCGGCAAGCATGCGCGATCGCCAGCTCGGTCGCAGAAAGCACGCGAGCACTACAATGAGCTGATACTCCGTGATCGATTTGAACAACACCGGCGCGAGCAACGCGTTGAACGCTCCGCCGAGTGCGCCGCCGAGTGCCATCCATAGATAGAACTCGGTGAGATATTTTGGCGCCGGCCTCGACGCGACCAGCTCGCCGTGCAGAACGAGCGCAGTCGACGTGAAGACACCGAGATGAAGCGCATACTTCCAGCGCAATCCAATTTCTGGATCGAGATACGCGAGCATCACAAACAACGTCACGAGCACCGCATGCGCGATTGCAATCGCCCCACTCGGCGACCTCGAGTGTCGCGCGAAGACGATGATGAACGTGATTAGATAGAGCGCGAGCGGGACAACCCAGAGCAGCGGCATCGCGGCGACATCGGTGCTCAGGTAAGTCGTGACGCCGAGCAGCAGACTCGATGGCGCGAACGCGAGTGCTATCCACTTCGAGCGATCGCGCATTGTTGGCCCGCTCGACACAACGTCCATTTGCGCGCGTTCGACAGCAACACGTGCTCGTCTCCAAACGACGACAGCACATGCGGTGATGAGCACCAGCGCTACTCCGTAACCGATGCTCCAGAATCTCGATTGATCGCTGAGCCGAACGTGCGGCTCGAGAAGAATTGGAAATGCGAGCAAGCCGAGGAGACTGCCCGCATTGCTCGCTGCATACAGCATGTACGGATTCTTAGCAGCTGGATGATCGGTGTGGCTGATCCATCGTTGAAGAAGTGGTGCAGTTGCGGCGAGAACTAGAAACGGCGCGCCGACCCCAATCGTGAGCAACGTGAGCAGCCAGGGAATCACGTGATCCGAAGTCGGTGGAATCCATCCGCGTGGAATTCCAACTGGAAGCGCGATCAACGCGACGCAAACGAGTGCGACGTGAACTATCGATTGTCGTTTCACGTCGAGGAATCGCGAGCTCAGATGCGCGTAGAGATATCCGAGCAACAGCATCGTCTGGAAATACATGAGGCATGTATTCCAAACCGCCGGCGATCCGCCGAGGAGAGGAAGGACGAGCTTTGCAAAGAGAGGCTCTACCCAGAAAAGAAGGAGAGCGCTCGCGAGTGCGGAGATAGAGAAAAGAATTAGCAGAGAACGACCTTGCAGTTAAGTCTCCCCTTCTTGTGTTTCGATCTCTATCCCTCCCACCAGGCCCGCGGCCCAGTTGTAAAGCGATGTCATCAGCAGAATCGCCAGAAAGCCGATGATTCCGTAGAAAATCGGCAGGATGATGATCGCAGCGAGTCCGGCAGCTCCGCCAAGAGGCATGTCCTGCGTTTTGTACGCTCCCGTAAAACCAAGCAGCGTAATGAACGCACCGACAATCACACCGATCGCGGCATATACAAGCGCGAACGTTTTGGCAGCAGGAAGAGGCGGAACACGACGGATTACCATGGTGACTCCTCAATAAGGATTCACCGGTATCTTGAGCAACACGTGGACACTCGGCAACCTAGAGAGTCGTCCGCCGGTCCCCTCTGATTTTGTTTTCGGCCATCAGGTCGACGAGATGGTCGAAATCAGCTTCCGAAAGATTCGAGCAGATCTTCCTGAGTCTGCGACTGAGGTCCGCGCGGATCGCCTCTTTCCGAGAGGATTCATAGGCATCTTCATCCGCGGACGCCGATTCGCGCTGACTATATACTTCCATCCACTGACCTCCGCCCTGCAGAGCGTCCGATTTGCACTTTCCAGGCCAAATTCGACATCCGTGACAGTTACGACCCGCGATGCGTCAGCGAAGCATGCGAATCCATTTACCTGGCTCCCAACTATTCCTGGGTCGCACCTTCCAATGCGCCTGCGAAAGCGATAGTCTTATAGAGTACAGTTTACCAGATCGCGACGGCTCTTAGCCTGGTCCGAACCTTCTGGCGCCACGCCAACAACGAAGGTTCTATGGCACCTCGGTCGCGAACGGCCAGCAGGCTCGCCGGTAACGGTACCCGTGCGCCCGTAATTCAGCGAAATCTTCTCCTCTCGCTGCTTCCTGATCCAGAGCTCGATGCGCTCCTCGAGCACGCCGAAATAATCAAACCGGCGCTCCGCGAAATCTTTTTTGAGCTGCGCGATCCAATCGATCGGGTCTTGTTTCCTCTCACCGGTATGGCTTCGCTCGTCACCGTGCTCAAGGACGGAACCTCGCTCGAAGCGATGACCGTCGGGTGCGAAGGATTTGTCGGCCTTCCGCTGTTTCACGGCTTGAAGACATCCCCGGTGAAAGCGATGTGCCAGATCGAGGGAGAGTTCTATTCGATCCCCGCTAAGTCTTTCAAGGAAGTACTTGCCAGAGCTCCGATGCTTCATTCGCTGCTGCACCGATATTCACAGTTCGCGAGCGAAGTGCTGACTCAATCGGCGGCGTGCAACGCGATGCATCTCATCGAGCAACGCTGCGCGCGCTGGCTGCTGACAACGTCGGATTCGATCGGCAAGACAAAATTCAATCTGACGCAGGAATTTCTTTCGCAGATGCTCGCAGTCCGTCGCCCGGGAGTGACTGTCGCGATGGGAGGCCTCGAACGTCAGGGTCTCATCTCACACAGATACGGAATCGTCGACATCATCGACGTCGAAGGACTGAAGAGAGTGTCGTGCGAATGTTATCAAACAGTTCGCGATAGAGAGCGCGAGCTTCTCACGGAGTAGGCGCGCTATAGCGCCATAATCAGGTTAGCAAATGAATACAACAAAGCCGTTTGTCGAAGACATCGAAACGTACGCGCAGGACATTGTGGATACGGTACGCGAGCCGCTTCTGATGCTCGACACCCACCTCCGCGTACAGAGTGCAAATCGCGCGTTCTACGAAACTTTTCACGTTTCTGCGCTGGAGACCGAAGACCAGCTGATCTATCAGTTGGGCAACGGCCAGTGGGACATCGCCGCGCTGCGCACACTTCTGGAAGACGTCATTCCGACGAGCTCGGTCTTCAACGACTTCGAGCTCGAGCACACGTTCCCGATCATCGGGCGGCGTGTGATGTTGCTCAACGGTCGAAAGCTTCGCGCGGGAAGTCACTCCGAGATCATCGTGCTTGCGATGGAAGACGTGACGGAAAGACGACAAGCCGAGGCGGATTTCAGGGCGATCGAGACATATGCGCAGGACATCGTCGATACGGTTCGCGAGCCATTGCTCATTCTCGACACGACGTTGCGCGTGCAATCAGGAAATCGCGCCTTCTACCACACGTTCAAAGTCTCCCCGGAAGAAACAGAGAATCGTCTGATCTACGAGCTCGGCAACGGCCAGTGGGACATTCCGGCGCTGCGCACACTTCTCGAAGACATCGTTCCCAAGAGCTCAGTGTTCAATGACTTCGAGCTCGAGCATGACTTTCCCGACCTGGGGCGCCGAGTGATGCTGCTGAATGCGCGCAAGCTTCAGGCGGGCCATCATGGTGCGTTGCTCGTGCTGGCAATGGAAGATGTCACGGAACGACGGCGTGTAGAGGAAGCGGTGGCCAAAGCGAAAGAAGCATCAGAAATGGCAAACAGGACGAAGAGCCTGTTTCTCGCGAACATGAGTCACGAGCTGCGCACGCCTCTCAACGCAATCGTCGGTTACTCCGAGATGCTCCAGGAAGAGGCAGTCGATCAGAAGCTCGATTCATTCAGCACTGATCTCGAGAAAATCAATTTGTCCGGCAGGCAGCTGCTCGCGCTCATCAATGACATTCTCGACCTATCCAAGATCGAAGCCGGCAAGATGGAGCTGTACATCGAACACTTCAACCTCAGCGGATTGATCGATGAAGTCGCCGCGACGATCGGCCCGATGGTGGAGAAGAACTCCAACACGCTGCACATCGAGGTCGCGAAGAATCTCGACGGAATGCGTGGCGATCAGGTGAAGGTTCGACAAGCGCTGTACAATCTCTTGTCGAACGCCGCCAAGTTCACGCACGAGGGGACCATTACGCTGAAGGCTGAAAAGGAGATGATGGACGACACGGAGTGGGTCGTCTTTCGCATCACCGATACGGGCATCGGCCTGAGCCCCGAGAAAATCGTAAAGCTGTTCCAGGATTTCACTCAGGCGGATGCGTCGACCACGCGCAAGTTCGGAGGCACCGGTCTTGGACTCGCGCTCACGCGTCGATTCTGCCAGATGATGGGCGGTGACGTGACGGTGAGCAGCACCCCGGGGGTAGGCAGCACGTTCACTATCAAGCTTCCCGCAATCGTCCACGAAACGAAGATCGAGCTTCCAATGGACGCCGCAGTCAAAGAGTCCACAACGGTGGTAACCGGACTCGATCGCAGCACTGATCCTACTCCGGCGCCCGGCACCTGTGTGCTCGTGATCGACGACGATCCAACGCAGCGCGACATCATGCGACGCTTCCTCAGCAAGGAAGGTTTTTGCATTCGCTCGGCGGATAGCGGTGAAGAAGGATTGCGGCTCGCGCATGAGCTTCTCCCCATCGCGATTACCCTCGACGTGATGATGCCCGACATGGATGGATGGGCCGTACTCAAGGCGCTCAAAGCCGATTCAATTTTGAAAAAGGTGCCCGTCGTCATGCTCACCATGGTAGACGACCCTGAGCGCGGCTTCACACTCGGCGCAGCCGATTACGTCACTAAGCCCGTGAATCGCCGCCGGCTGTCGAGGATTCTCAAAAAGTATTCATGCTCGAATCCACCCTGCCCGGTACTCGTCGTTGAAGACGATGAAGAAACTCGGGCTTCGATGCGGAAAATGCTCGAGTTGCAAGGTTGCCGAGTGACCGAAGCCGAAAATGGCGAGGTAGCTTTGGAATCGATAAAGCAGCAACGACCTACACTGATCTTCCTGGATCTGATGATGCCGGTAATGGACGGCTTTGCTCTCGTCGAGCAGATTCGCCAGCATGCCTCGTGGCGCAGCATTCCTATAGTAGTGGTGACTGCCGCGGATCTTACGAGCGAGCAGCGACGACGCCTCAATGGTTATGTCGAAGCCATCTTGCACAAAGAAGGACACACGAAAGAAGATCTCATGCGACAGGTGCGCGACGCACTCGACAACTGTTCCGTGCCGCGCCTCCAGATTGCATAGATGAGGACCTAGATACGATGCCAAAAATTCTGCTGGTCGAAGACAATGAAATGAATCGCGACATGCTGTCGCGACGTTTGCAGCGACGAGGCTACGAAGTGATGATTGCCGTCGACGGACAGCAAGGTGTCGCGATGGCGCAATCGCAAATTCCCGATTTGATCCTCATGGACATGAGTCTTCCATTGATCGACGGTTGGGAAGCGACACGCACTCTGAAGGCGGCGGCAGAGACGAAGGACATTCCCGTGATCGCGCTCACTGCTCACGCGATGTCGACGGATCGCGACAAAGCAATCGAAGCCGGTTGCGACGACTACGACACGAAGCCGATCGAGCTGCCGCGATTGCTTGGAAAGATGCAAGCACTGATCGGCGTAAAGCCTGGATGATCGACGACCTGCCGCCGGAGATCGAGCAGCGTGTTCAGCACTTGCTTCCCCGCGGGCTGCTGCACGATCTCCGTACACCTCTCGGCCACATACTCGGCTACTCGGAGCTGCTCATCGAACAGATGAAGGAATCAGGGAATGAGCAGTACGTTCCCTACCTGGAGAAAATCCGGAAAGCGGGACACGAGCTGATCGGCATGATGGAAGACAACTTTCAGTCGCAATAAGTTCTTAGCGCTTGGCTAGCCCGGCGAGTCGCTCCTCCAGCTCAGCACGCCAGTTGGGCACGACGACAAGCTGGAAATCGTCCTTCTTAAGGCCGAGACCAAGAAATCGTCCGTCCTTCGCGACGTTGTAGCCGGTACCGATTCCTGCGCTAACGAGCGCAGACGTCGACGTGATCACCGTGTCCCGCGCAATTACTCGAGCGTTTGGTGACATCGAGAGTTTCGCCGACATCACTACCTGGCCAGTGGCCTTATAAAAAACGCGAGTGCCGTCCGCACCCCAGGCAGGCTCAGCTCCTCCGCCGGTGGATATCTGCACCTTGGATGAAGGATTCGGATAAGAGCGAATGTAGACCTCCTCTCTTCCTGACTCGTTCGATGCCACAGCGACCCATCGTCCATCGGGAGAGAAGTGCGGAGCTGTTTCGTTCGTCGCGTCGGTGAGATACGGGATTGCGACAGGCGCCGCGTCGAGCTGAACGCGGAAGATGTCCCATGAATTTTCGTTATACGTGGTGTAGAGGATCGAGCGACCGTCCGGTGCGACCGCCACCTGAGTAACGAGCCCGCGCGCCGCGACCACCCTCTCGGCCGGTGATCCGCCGTTGGCCGCCTGCGACCAGATTGCAAATCTCTCGGTATCACCGATCCCTACGAAATAAATCTTCGAGCCATCTGGTGACCACGACGGGCTCGATGCGGCTGCCGTGGAGGTGAGCCGCGAGAACGTCCCGGTCTGCATGTCGTACGTCCAGATGTCAGTCTTGTCCTGCTCGCCGACGACTACCGCGATTCTCTGACCGTCGGGCGCGAGGCTTGGGGTGCTGTAGTTCCGCGCTTCCTTGGCGATCGGCGTAACAGTTCCATCACGCGCAATCCAGCCAAGCTGGCTTTTCGTTCCGCCGCGTGACGTAACGAGTCCTCCGCCCGGTGAGACGAAAATGCCGGAGTTCCCATTGTTACCGGCAACTACGCGAACGGGATCGAGTACGGGAATGGGACGACCGCTCACATGACGCCCTGAGCCATCGAGTCCAACCGCCATCACTGCCCCATCCACCTGAACATAGATGAGCTTTCCGTCAATCACCGCGAGCGGCCGGATTCCCTTGATGTCGAGATAGGCAACATCTCCTCCGTCGAGAGAAACCGATGCGAGCCTGGCCAATCCGAGAGTTCCGGTCCAGACGGTAAACACCGCGGCTTTTCCAGTGGGCAGGGCAATCGGCCACAGATAATCCGTCTCGCCTTTTGCGGAGTCGGGTTTCACGATCTCGACGAGATCGCCGCCGGCGGCGCTGACTCGCGACAATCCGCGTTTTTTCCCCTCCGAGCCGAGGACGATTTCATCTTTGGTCGTCCAGTCGGCGCCGTTCGCGCCTGAAGCTTCTGCAATTGTTATCGGCGCGCTGCCGTCCAATCGCACTTTCCGGAGTTTTGCCGGACTCTCGAACGCAAGCCATTCTCCATCGGGCGAGAAATGCGGCTGGAATCCATCATTGGTTCCTGGAATCGGCCGGGCTTCGAGCTGATCAGTGCGAAGCCCATACAGCATCGTCCCCGATTCTCCGGAGGCCGTATAGACAACTATGCTCCCGTCCGGAGAAATGGCGGCGGGCCACGGAAAGTTGTCGAACGGCCGCAGGCTGTCGGGTGTGGCGATTACAAACCTCACTACACGATTCGGAGTCGCCGTCGGCTTTCGCATGGCAGCGAACCCAACCGCTGCAATGGCGATCGCCGCGAGTGCCAGCGTCGCTGGATCGAGAAGCCGCTGCTTCCACGATCTTTTCGCGCTGCTCTTCGCTCGATCGCTTGCGAGCACTCCGGTCGTTGTGAGAGTGCTTCTCCCGAGGAGCGCTTCCGAAAACTCGTGTGCAGTGGAGAATCTGTCGGCCGGAAGTTTTTCGAGCGCGTGCTGCACCGCGAGCTCGACGTGTTCCGGAATCGCTGCGCGACTGGTGCGCATCGGTCGCGGCTTTTCAGTCAGCATTCGCGCGATGATCGCCTGCGATGTGCTCCCGGTGTGCGGCGCATCACCGGTCAACATTTCGTACGTCACCGCGCCGAGCGAGTAGATGTCGCTGCGTCCGTCGATCACGCGATCTCCGGTTGCCTGCTCGGGACTCATGTACTGCGGAGTGCCGAGCGAGAGTCCGGTTTGCGTGATGCGATTGCCGCCGGCCTTGCTTACCGCGAGAGCGATTCCAAAATCTGCAATCACCGGCTGGCCGGCCTGGAGAAGAATGTTCTCTGGCTTGAGATCCCGATGAATCACGCCATGCGAGTGCGCGTAGTCGAGCGCATTAGCAATTGCGACTGAAATTCTTATCGCTTCGTCGATCGGGAGCTGCTTCTCGCGCTCGAGTCGCGCGCGCAACGATTCTCCTTCGACAAACGGCATGACGTAGAACAGAAGTCCATCGGCCGCGCCGGAATCGAAAAGCGGAAGAAGATTCGGATGCTGAAGGTTTGCGGTAACACGGATCTCGGCGAGAAATCGCTCGACGCCGAGTACGGCGCCGAGGTCGGGATTGAGGAGCTTGAGTGCGACGTGTCGGTCGTGGCGGATGTCGCGCGCGAGGTAAACGGTGGCCATTCCACCCGCGCCGATCTCCCGCTCTATCTCATAGCGGTCCGAGAGGGATTCCTTGAGCTGCGTGATCGCGTCCATGAAAGTCCGGTCGGAGAGGGGCAACAATAGGTGTTTGCGGATGGGAACTCAATCTTTTCCGGTCGCCGATGCCCGCTAGCCGATACCCGATCACAGATGACCGAACCGCAAACTCACAACTGAGTAGTTCTCGGACCTCCGTAATCGGTCATCGGCCAGCGGGTTTCGGCGACCGGAACATTTTCTCCTCAATCATCCCTCTCAACGCCTCTCGGTGGAATCATTTACTCGCTCCCTGCCAGTGGAATCGGTGGAGTATGCGATGGAAAACAGGCACTGCGAGTAGACCGGACACCGTGATGAAGACCAAGCCCGCGTAGAGTGCGAACGCCGCGGCGAAAATCTTTCCCGAAAGCGGGATATGAATCAGGTCTCCGGTCGGCCCCATTCCTCCGAGGAGCATCGCGGCATTGACCAGTGCATCGGACCACGCCTCGATGGTGAGATAACGAAAGCCGATCGTCCCGATGATGAGCGATCCTAAGACGAGGAGACCGCCATATCCGGCGTGGCGCAGCATGCGGCGAATGAACTTCTCGCGGGAAATTGGCTCGACTGATTTGCGTTCGTACACGAGCTCAAGAATAGCCGCGGGAAAGTTGTCGCGCTAATATGGTTGCATGAGCGACGACAAGCGTGAGCTGCTGAGACACACGATCGCGACGGTTGCGTACAGGGGGCGAAAAGTTCTCATCGGTGCGCCCGATGGATTCTGGGCGTTTCGCATCAACGAGACGAGTCGCACTCCGGGTGAGATTCTCGCGCACATCTGCGATCTGTACGATTGGGCAAATTGGTTAGTGAGGGGCGAGCCTACTTTCAAACAAACCGAGCCCGGTGAGTGGAATGCCGACGTCGCTCGTTTCTTCGCGGCGCTAAAAACTCTCGACGATTATCTCGCGTCGGACAAGCCGCTCGGGCGCTCGCCCGAAAATCTTTTTCAGGGACCGATTGCGGATTCTCTCACGCATTTCGGTCAGATCGCAATGCTGCGTCGAATCGCCGGAGCTCCGGTGCGTGGAGAGAGCTACGCGCGCGCTGATATCACTGTCGGAAGAGTTGGACTCGATCAAGCTCCGCCGAATTGGGAGTTCGACTAAAGGCGGAACTGCGCGTTACGCGCTTGCCAATATGTCGGATCTGACATACTATGCCACCAAGCATGGATACTCGAAAGCGAAAACGCCTCGAAAACGCGGGCTGGCGTACTGGCTCAGCAAAAGATTTTCTCGAGTTGACCGAAGCAGAAACTGCGCTCGTGGAAATCAAGATTACCCTGGGACTCGAGCTGCGGAGGTGGCGTCTGCGAGCGAGGATCTCGCAGCAGTCATTGGCTAAGCGACTGCAGTCCAGCCAATCGCGCGTTGCAAAAATGGAGTCAGGAGATCCTAATGTGACGGTGGATCTTCTCATCAGAGCTGCACTTGCCGCCGGCGCCAGCCGACAGGAAGTTGCGAGGGCGTTCGTGCCTCCCACCGAGGCGAGTCTCAAAGAGACCGTCTATCTGCTTCGATCCCCCGCGAATCGCAGGCGGTTGCTCTCAGCTCTTGGCAGAGCTCGGAAGAATCGGGCGCGACGCGCTCACGGCCACGCGTAGTCGAACGGACCGACACCCATGTATTTCCCCGAGTGATCGTACTCAATTCCATTCGAAACACGGAAGCGAGTTGTGGTCCCAAGGTCGCCGTGCTTGAAAATGATTCCCTGCGGGAGAACGACGCCGGGGTGTGACTCGTTGCCCGTCACTGGATTTCTAATCGGCCCACATTCGATCTCGACGTACTCGCCGATTTTCATTCGTGTGTTCATACCGTCGAACACGACATCGTAAGCGGCGGAATACGGTCCGTGTATTTTCGGCCACGTCCATCCGAGAATTCCCCACGGTCCGCCAATTTTTCCTTCGACCAATTTTTCAATTGCCGCGCGCTGCTCAGCGTTTGCGCTCTCATCGATCAGAATCAGTGCTTCGCCATTTCCCTCGTGAATCGCTGCAGGCCAATTCACGTAGACGGAAAAATTCAGTCCGTCGAGCTTCGCATCATTGAACGATCCATTGTCGACGTGCCAGGTCCAACCGCCTTCGCATTTTCCGTTGGTCGGCAGCGCGTTGAAATTGCACGGGCATCCCCAATCGCAATTGCACGTGACGATCACCTGTCCGGTCAAATGCCAACGTTCACCCACGAGAGCGCCGTCCCCTATGGCTTGTCAACGTTTCACGATGTGACGCCGAACCCAATCCGCGAGTTGCTTCTCGGAGTATTGCTTGCCGGCCACGGCCAACATCGTGGTT
>JBGQKT010000026.1:0-23223 GCA_041499635.1 Gemmatimonadaceae bacterium | reverse complement strand
CATTGAACACGTCGGCGAATTCGCAGCCGACTGCTCCAGCGCCGACAATCGCCATCGTTTTCGGCGCATCCTCGAGAATGAGCGCTTCGTCGGATGAGATGACCGTTGTCTTGTTCAGCTCGAGTCCGATTTGAGGAAGGCCTTTCACCCGTGAGCCGGTTGAAATGATCACAGCCTTCTTCGCGTCGTGCTTTTCATCTTTGCCGTCAGCGCTTTTCACCGCGACCGAATTCTTGCTGGAAATTCTTCCGGTGCCCTTGATCCACGTGATCTTGTTTTTCTTGAACAGGAACTCGACGCCCTTCGAATTCTGCGTCGCCACCGCGCGCGAGCGCTTCATCGCAACACCGTAGTCGAATTTCGGATCGGCCACCGTGATGCCGAACTCAGCAGCCTTTCGAATTTTGTTCGCGAGCGCGGACGATTCGAGGAGGGCTTTTGCGGGAATGCATCCCCAGATCACGCAGGTGCCGCCCAATCCTTCGCGCTCGACGACGGCGACAGTCATTCCGAGCTGAGCGGCGCGAATTGCGCCAACGTATCCGGCGGGTCCTCCGCCGATGTAGATAACGTCGTACGATGCCATTTTGATTTAGTGGTTAAAGAACGAGCAGCAGCGGATTCTCGATGAGCCGTCTGAGCGCCTGTAGGAATCGCGCGCCGGTAGCCCCATCTATCACGCGATGATCGCAGCTCATCGTCACGCGCATGCGATGACGCACCGTAACATTGCCGTCGACTATTACCGGCCTCTCGGTCACAGCGCCGATCGCAAGTATTCCTGATTCCGGCGGATTGATGATCGCCGTGAACTGATCGATGTCGAGCATGCCGAGGTTCGATACTGAGAACGTCGAGCCCGTGTACTGCTCGGGTGTCAGCCTGCGGTTGCGCGCGAGCTCTGCAAGCTGCTTTGCTTCGCGCGAAATTTCGGGAAGAGTTTTTCTGTCGGCGTCGAAGATCACTGGCGTGATAAGCCCTTCCTCGATCGCGACAGCCATTCCGACGTGAACGCGATTGAAGTAACGGATATGATCGACCATCCAGTGCGCGTTTACTTCAGGATGATCGGCGAGTGCGTTCGCGACTGCCTTGACAACGATGTCGTTGAACGAAACCTTGAACTCTTCGCCGATTTCCTTGAGGGCTGTGCGCATTTCGGCTGCGCGCACCATGTCGAATTCCGCCGTGAGATAAAACGTCGGGATAGGACCCAATGATTCAGCGAGCCGACGCGCGATTGTCTTTCGAATCTGAGTGAGCGGAATGTCCTGGTAATCGCCCTCGCGACTGATGACGCGTTTCACCGGCGCGGCGGTAGCCGCGGCAGGTCTCGGCTTCGACGCAGCCGCGGCCATCGCGCTCTCGATGTCGCGTTTGACGATGCGCCCGCCCGGACCGGATCCTCGCACGAGCGATAGCTCGATGCCGCGATCTGTCGCGAGGCGACGAGCGAGTGGCGACGACCGCTGTCGACCGTTTGCTCCAACGCTGGGTGGTGGCGGGGGCGGTGCAGCGGCGGGAGGTGGCGCGGCCGCGCGAGCGGGTGCAGGCGGCGGAGGCGCCGGCGGGGCAGCAACTGCGCCCTGGGCTGGTTCCTGGGCTGGTTCCTGAGCTGGTTCCTGAGCTGGTTCCTGAGCTGGTTCCTGAGCTGGCGTTGACGCCTCACCCTGCGATTGCTGGGCTGTCGCGGGCGTTGCTGCCGTCGGCGCCGCGGTACTCCCTCCGCCAACCTGCGCAATGATCTGATCGATGTTCTCTTCAGCCGGCGCGATTACCGCGAGCAGTGTTCCAACCGGAGATGCGTCGCCTTCCTTCGCCAGCTGCTTCCGCAGAATCCCATCGCCACGGGCAACCAGCTCCATTATCGCCTTGTCGGTTTCGACTTCAGCGAGGACGTCGCCTGACTTAATGGCATCGCCCTCGTTCTTCAGCCACTTTACGAGGCGCCCCTCTTCCATCGTGGGCGAAAGCGCCTCCATCACGACTTTCGTTGCCATCGTCAGGAGAGGTACATGACTTTTTTCACGGCGGCGATCGCTTTTGCAACGTCGGGCTTGGCAGCTCGCTCGAGATTTTTTGCGTACGGCATCGGCACGTCTTCCTGGTGCACACGCAACACGGGCGAGTCGAGATCATCGAAGCATTCGCGCTGAATGAAGTCGACGGTCTGCGCACCAATGCCGGCAATCTCCCAACCTTCCTCGAGAACGACGGCTCGGTTCGTTTTGCGCACTGAGGTAGCGATGGTCTCGATGTCCATCGGTCGTACCGTGCGAAGGTCAACTACGTCGATCGCAATTCCTTCCTTCGCCAGCGTATCCGCCGCCTGCATTGCGACGAGCACCATCTTGCCGTGCGTGACGATCGTACACGCGTCGCCTTCACGCTTGAGCTCGGCTTTTCCAATTGGGATCGTGTACTCTCCGTCGGGAACTTCGCCCTTCGTGTTGTAAAGCATCTCACCTTCGAGAAATACGACGGGGTTGTCATCTCGAATGGCGGATTTCAAAAGACCTTTTGCGTCAGCCGGCGTTCCGGGCGTGATGACTTTCAATCCGGGGATGTGAGCGAGCCAGCTCTCCCACGCCTGCGAATGTTGCGCCGAAAGTTGGAGCGCCGATCCATTTGGACCGCGGAATACCATCGGCATAGGGAACTGGCCACCGGACATGTACAACATCTTCGCAGCTGCGTTCACAACCTGATCGATTGCGAGCAACGCAAAATTCCAGGTCATGAACTCGATGATTGGACGCAATCCGACCATCGCCGACCCAACACCGACGCCGGCGAAACCAAGCTCGGTGATTGGTGTGTCGACGATTCGCTTCGGTCCGAACTCATCGAGCAAGCCCTTCGAGACTTTGTAAGCGCCGTTGTACTGAGCGACTTCTTCTCCCATGAGGAAGACGCGATCGTCGCGCTGGAGCTCCTCACGGAGTGCCTGCGTCAGTGCCTCGCGATAAGTCATGACTGCCATCGTCAGCTCGTCGTGTCCACGAGAACATCCTCGTAGAGTTTTTCCAAGGGTGGCTCGGGAGACGCGTCGGCAAAATCCCACGCGTCCTGGGCAATCGCTTTTGCTTCGTCGTCGAGTTTCGAAAGGTCGCCGTCGGAAAGTTCGTTGTCGCCGTGCATCTTCTCCCGCAGAATGAGAATCGGATCGCGCTTCATGCTTTCTTCGAGCTCTTCGCGCGAGCGATACGTGCCGCTCGCCGCGTCGGACATCGAGTGTCCCATGAATCGGAACGTTCGCATCTCGAGAAGCGTCGGCTGCTTGTCCTTGCGGGCGAGGTCGATCGCCCGAGCGACCGCATCGCGCACGGCGAACACATCCTGACCATCGACTGCCTCGCCTTTCATTCGGTACGCAGCTGCGCGCGCGACAACATCCTCATTCGCGGTTGCGCGAGAGATCGCCGTACCCATTCCGTAGCGATTGTTCTCGATGATGAAGACGACGGGCAGCTTCCACAGCGCCGCAATGTTGAGCGCCTCGTGAAATGCGCCGATGTTCACCGCTGCTTCTCCGAAAAAGCAAACGCAAACCTGATCGCCTTCGCGGTACTTGATTGCCCAGCCCACGCCGGCAGCGAGAGGAACGTGCGCGCCGACAATTCCATGTCCGCCGAGGAAGTTGACGCTCTTGTCGAAAATGTGCATCGAGCCGCCCTTTCCTCCCGAGCATCCATCTGCCCTGCCGAAAAGCTCGGCCATCACTTTCCGCGGAGGAACTCCGCGGGCGAGAGCCTGACCATGATCGCGATAAGAAGTCACGACATAATCATCGGGACGAAGCAGCGACATAGTTCCGGTCGAAACTGCTTCCTGTCCGATATAGAGGTGACAGAATCCGCCGATCTTTCCGAGCGCGTACGCTTCAGCGCAGCGCTCCTCGAATCTTCGCTGCATGAGCATCGACTTGAGAAGCTCGATGCGAAGCGCCTTTTGATCTTCGGCTGATGCGCCGTTGCTTTCGGGCGCGTTCGTGGATTTCTCCGGCGGCGCTGCTACAGCGGCCTCTGTCATACGCCTGCCGCCTGCACCTGCTCCCATGCGTGATAGCTCGAGCGCACGAGCGGGCCGGACTCCACGTGACGGAATCCCATCTCCATTCCGATATCGCGTAATTCGCGGAATTCTTCGGGGGTGTAGTAGCGATCGAGCGCGATGTGATTCTCAGATGGCCGCAGGTACTGACCGAGCGTGAGAATGTCGACGTCGACTTCGCGCAAATCGCGCATCACCGCGACGACTTCTTCCATAGTCTCGCCCATGCCAAGAATCATTCCTGTCTTCGTTGGAATTTCCGGCGCGATGCGTTTTACAAATCGGAAAATCTCCATCACGCGCGCATAGCGTCCACCGGGACGCGCCTTCTTATATAGTCGCGGCACAGTCTCGGTGTTGTGATTGTAAATCTCCGGGCCGGCTTCGAGCACGTGGCGGATGCTCGCTTCGTTCCCTTGAAAATCAGGAACAAGAACTTCAACTGAGCATCCGGGAACTCGCTCGTGGATTTGCCGAATCGTTTCAGCAAAGATCCACGCGCCAAAATCCGGAAGATCATCGCGATCGACCGACGTGATCACAGCGTGCTGGAGCTCCATCTCCGCGATTGCCTGCGCGACGCGCTCAGGCTCTGTGATGTCGTACTTCGGCGGACGACCGTGAGCCACCGCGCAATACGCGCAGTTTCTGGTGCAGACGTCGCCCAGAATCATGAACGTCGCAGTGCCGTGTTCCCAACACTCACCGACGTTCGGACAGTGGGCCTCTTCGCACACCGAATGGAGGTCCAATTCGCGCATCAAATGCTTGAGCCGTATGTAGTTGGGCCCGCCTGGCGCTTTCACCTTGAGCCACGGCGGCTTGCGCTCGGGCAGGGGCTCCGACCGGTGGCGGCCCATGATCTGGTATAGCACTTCGCTCATGGTCCCCTAGAATCTACCTTGAAAGCGTTCCGGGCGAAATTGTGACAGGTCGTGCAAAACGGCTTCGTCGACGAGCATCGCGGCCACGACGTCGCCGGTGAGGGGAGCGAGAAGGATTCCGTTCCGGGAGTGACCGCATGCATAAATGATGTTGGGAGCCTCCGGATCCGGGCCAAGTATCGGAAGGAGGTCGGGCGTGACCGGGCGCAATCCCGCCCACGAGCTTTGCACCGGCATCACGGCCAGCGCCGGAGCGACCTCCTCAGCGGCTGCGCGAATTCGGCCTAGGCCTTCCGCGGTCGTGGTCGAATCGAATCCGACATTTTCCATCGTGCTTCCGGCGATGGTCTGGAGATTCACTCGCGGAACGAGATAGCCGCGTGGGCCATAGACGACATGTCTCAAGCCAATCGCGCCGTACGCGATGAGTTGACCGCGCACTGGTGTCACGCCGGTAAGTCGAACTCCTTCGATGAGAGAAGACCACGCTCCGCCCGCAATGACGACCTGCTTTGATTCAATGCTGCGTCCTGATGAAAGCTCGACGCGCGGATTCACCGCGCTGCGATCCACCCGAATGACGGTGTCGGATTGAATCGTGATCGCCGGCTCCTGGTCGGCGAGCGCGGTAAGGGCGCGCATCAAGGTCACATTGTCAACGGCGCCGTCATCGGGATTGACCATTGCCCCGAGACCGTGGCCGAGGGTTGGCTCCGCCTCGGCAAGCTCCTTTCGGTCGATCCATTCGGCCGTTGACGGAGCGGCCTTTCGAAGGCCCTTCACGCCGGCGGAAGTGAGCGCGACCTGCAGAATCCCCAAACGATTCAACGGCACGCGAATGCCGGTTTGCTCGGCGAGATCTTCAACGTAGGACGGATAGCGATCGCGCGCCGCGAGAGCGAAGTCGTGAGCGGGACCTGGGGCGCGCTCGATGGAAGGCGCGAGCATCCCGGCGGCGGCAGCGGATGCTTCGCCCGGCCGTTGATCGCCGACGACAGTGACGCTCAAGCCCCTTCGCGCCGCAGCCGCTGCGGTGGCGAGCCCGATGATGCCGGCACCGACAATCGTGACGTCAACTATCACTGCGAACTGCGGACTTCGGATTGAAACATGACCGCGACGCGTATCGTATTATTCAGCATTCCCGTAATGGAGAAAGTTTCGATGCTTCGCACAATCCTGATGACCGGCCTGCTGGTGATATGCGCCTTCATCGCGCTGAACCTCGTGTTCGGAATCTTCGGTGCGCTGATCGGCATCACGATCTTCCTTCTGTCGTTCGCAATCAAGGCGCTAATCGTCGGTGCAGTCGCGTACCTCGCACTTCGAATTTTCGCTCCCGATACCGCGCGCAGGCTGCGGGAGAAGTGGTCGGGCACGAGCATAAATCGATACTAAACCACGCTCATGTGCGTCTTATATTGAACCCCACAGTCGCACGCGTGTACGAAGACCGGTAACCGGTCAACTTCGACCCACCTTTTGAAATGACCCTTGGCCCGCGCAAAGCGGGCCAATCGGTTTTGTGTCAGCCCAAAATGCTTCGTGTTATCGCGTTTGTCTTGATCTGTGCGTTCTCGCTCGCTGGTGGTCAGGAAACGACCACGGCCTCCGTCGCGATCCCGTTTCGCGCCGGTGAGAAGTTTACGTACGACGCATCGTTCGGAATAATTCGCGTGGGCAGTGGCACCATCGAGCTCTCCGGATTTGACACCGTGAGGAGCCGGCTCGCGTGGCGGGCAACAATGACGGTAAGTGGCGGCCCGCCTCTCTACAGAGTGCGCGACAGCACAGTGAGCTGGTTCGATGTTCGCACTCTCTCCTCGCTCCGCTACGTGCAGCACCTGCGCGAAGGCGGTTACCGCGCAGATCGTGAGTTCGAGATTTATCCTGAGCGCTCGACGTTCATCAAGAACGGCAAGTCCGAGAGTCCATCGGTGGCCGAGCCGCTGGATGAAACTTCATTTCTGTTTTTTCTGCGGACGATTCCGCTCGAGCTCGGCAAGAGCTACGTGTTCACGAGATACTTTCAGCCCGAAGGCAACCCGGTTGTGATCAACGTGGTGAGAAGGGAGCGGATCAAAGTTCCCGCGGGGACGTTCAACACGATTGTCGTGCAGCCTCAGATCGCGGCGCCAGGACTGTTCTCTAAAAAAGAGCACGCCGAAGTGTGGATCACCGACGACAGCGCGCGCATGGTGGTGCAAATAAAATCGCACGTCACCTTCGGCTCACTACGATTGGCCCTCCGCCGATACGAGTCGGGAATCGGAATGGATCGAGCGGCAGAGAGGTAGAGCGATCGAGCGGAAGGGCGATAAGCGACATCCGAAATCGCTCAATCGCTCAATCGCTCCACGGTGGAGAGATCAACTTCGGGAATAGTTGGACGCGCGCCGGACTGAGGGTCGTCCGAAGCGCTCAATTTCCCGGGGCCTTCACCGCTGGGACCGCCGCCAGAGAGTACGATGTCAGGTAGAGATTGAGTGAGCCGAACACCAGCCGCGATTTCAGCTGCAATACCATGCGCGCCGAATCGTCGGACAGCCAGACCTCGGCGTGTCCATCCTCGGAAAAGATACCTCTTGTCTTGATCACCGGCTGTACCACGATCGCGTTGAACGTTCCGGCCGGCACTGTAACGCGCTCTCGACGAAGAACCTTGATTCTTACCGGGTTCCGATCGGGGATGAAGTAACGACTGAAATCGTAAGTTTCGCCGACGGCTAACGGGATCGTTCGAATGAAATACAGGAACGATCCGTCATCCAGCGGCTGGCGAACCGTGGGAAGTGTTCTCGTCGGCTTGTCGTTCCTTTGATTCACGTACATTCCGCGCTCGGGATAAATCTCGTATTGCTGCGCGCGATCTTCCGTACCCTCTTCCAGCTGTTTAACGAAACGAAGAGACGAGAAAGTCTCGACGTCGATCCAGCTCTCGAAAACGTCGTTGACCCGATAGAAAAAAGTCCCGCCCTTGAGCCAGAATGTCGTATGCCATGCATCGCGACCGCGGATGCTTTCAATGCTGCGCACCTCCATCGCGCTGCTGCCGACTTTGAGCGAGCCGAGGCGAACATCGTACAGGAATTTTTCGCCGATGCCGAACGGCACGCGCATCGCGCGCGGCGACGGCGCAGTCTGTGGCTGCACCAAGGCCTGACCGGGCACCTGAAGCGGGGCTGCGGCAACGAGAGGCGTCGCCGCGGAAAGGACGAGACCGATTGCGCCCAGCGCAATGCGCGAGGGAATCAAGGTCCCGCTTTGCCAGCCCCGGCTGCCTCCGCCGCTGTATTCCCGGAAGATCCGTTCGATTGCGCAGGTGGCGCCGGAGACGCAGCGATCTTTCGTCCTCGCGCGCTCCATCCAAATCGATAGAGCGCCATTCCGTCGGCGATCGGATGAATTCTGCTGTCGCGAACTCTGACGTCGTAACGCGGCGCAAGCGTCACACGCTCGATGCGTCGAGCCAGCGGCGACGTATTCATTAGCAACTCGACATTTGCGCCCCATCCTTCGCTAGTCACCAGAGGCTTCTCGCCGAAGGATTTGATCAGCTCGCGCAAAAGCGAAATGCGATAGAGACGATAACTGTTGAAGGGGTCGGTTACGCCCTGAATGTCCACAAAGAATCGCAGTGACCATGGAGCGAGCGCTCTCAGTCTCCGAACGGCAGCCGGCGCCTTGTTCATCTCGCGCTCGGCGATGACGATGTCTGCGCCGCCTTCGAATCGCTTCAATAATTCCGGCAAGTGCTCGGGCTGATCCGTGAAATCTCCCTGCATCAGGATCATCGCGTCGCGCCGCGGATATTTTGTCCGGCGCGAAACTTCGCGGCAGAGGCGGTCTACAGCGTGCGCATAACCCTGCCTTGTATCGCTGCGCAGTACTGTCAGCGGCGCGATCTCGGCGTAGGGGTCCAGACGCTCACGCGTCTCGTCGGTGCTTCCGTCATCGTAAACGATGATCTCGTATTCGCGCGAATACGCCTGAAAGACCTTTCGAATGCGCCAGAGCAGGACCCCGATTGTGGGACCTTCGTTGTACGACGGTATACAGATGTAAAGCAAGAAGCCTCTATGACTTGACTAAGCGGAGGTACTCCGCAAAATAGGCGGTGACGAATGATTCTCGCTACCGGAGAGCAAGTCGTAATACACCTGCTCCGTCTGCTCGGTCATTGCCGCCGCGCTAAACACCCTGGCGCGTTCGCGAGACGCGCAAGCGAGTGACGCGCGAAGCTCCTCATCCGTAATCAATCGTCCTGCCGATTGCGCAAATGCGCTGATGTTTTCCGGCTCGATAAGCAGGCCATTTGTTTCGTTCTCTACAACTTCTGAAATTCCGCCGACAGCAAAAGCCACAGGTGGAACTCCTACTGCCATGGCATCGATGACAGCTGTGCCGAGTCCCTCGGCGCGGGCGGGATGCCAGAGCACATCCAGTCCGGCCATTGCGGGCATTATGTCCTCGACAAATCCCGCGGAATATGCGGGTACGCCGCCGATTGTCAGCACTCCTCGTCGCTCACCTCCGAGAAGAAGGATTCGCGCGCGCGTCCGCGATTCAGCGTCGAGTGATTCGGCAATCGCGGCCAGCTCGGCCACGCCTTTTTCGGCGGTCATCGCGCCGACGACTCCGCAGATGACGCTACTCGCCGGCCACCGAAGCTCAGTGCGCCAATCGCGCGGAATCAAATCCGCTGGTGGGTTCTCGACACCCGAGTGCACGACAAGAATTCTCCGTCGCTCGATTCCCGCAGCGATCATCGCATCTCTCACCGCGCGCGACACAGCGATGAAGCGAGTGACGCGGTTGCCATATTTGAGTCGTGCCGCCTTCGGCACGAATGGCACGCGTCGCGTTACGACGAGAGGTGGGCTCGAGAGACCGATCAACGAGACGCGTGCGATCGCATGCGCGCGCGCATCGTGCGCATGTACGATGTCGACCCTCGATTCCTGCACGCGTTCGCGAACGCTGAGCGCTGCGCGCAAATCCCAATCGTACCTCATCACAAGAGGCTCGGTTTTGATTCCGATCTCGCGCGCGCGTTGAAGAAGGAGTGAATCGGGCGGCGCGAGAATGACAGGATCATGCGAGCGACGACGCAGTCCGTCTGCGAGCAAGAGCACCTGACGCTGACCTCCGCGCCACTCGCGGCCGGAGTCGATATGGAGAACTCGGAGCTGCCTCAACCCTCGTCCAACCGATCTCGGAACGCGCGAAATATTCCGCGATCCCACGGCTCCGCTGAATCAGTCATTTCCTCGGGATGCCATTGGACTGCGAGCGCCCACCAATCTTCGTCATCGCTCTCGACCGCTTCGATGATTCCATCGGGCGCACGCGCTGTGACCTTGAGTCCCGGTGCAGGATGGAGAATGCTCTGATGATGCAATGAGTTGACGGAGATGCGAGTCTGACCGACAGCAGCCGCGACTCGAGAATCAGGCTCGATGTTCACCTCGTGAACGCGAACGTCTCGCACATCGTGAACGCCGTCTGCGTCATGATCGAGCGCGCCGGGCACACAGGAGCCAATGTCCTGAATCAGCGTGCCCCCTAGAGCGACGTTCAACAACTGAGGTCCGCGGCAAATTGCGAGAACCGGTTTTCGGGCCTCGCGCGCGGCGTGTACAAGCGCTATTTCAGTCTCGTCGCGGCGGCGGTTTACTGTACTGAGCCGCTCGTGTGGCGTTTGTCCATAAAGCGCGGGATCGACGTCCTCACCACCGGTCAAAACCAAACCGTCGGTCGCGGCGATTACGCTCGCCGCGGAACGCGCGTCCGAGAGTGGTGGAATAATGATTGGTATGAGCCCTGCTAACTCAAGAGCTTTGACATAAGCGGTGTTGAGGCGAACCCGGTGAACGCCAAACTTTGTGTCGGACGTTGCAGATACGGCAACCGTGTGCGTCGCTCTCTTCGCCGCGACATCGGGCCGGGAGTCTGAGCTCGTGCGCGTGAGGGTGGATGACACGTTGAGATCTCTAATCGGTCTGATGGTTGGGTTGGCGATCGCTCGCCCAATTGTGCTTACGGCTCAAAGTCTGGAACCGCTGCCCGTTGCCTGCAAGGGCCAGATCGTGAGTCGCATCGAAGTGCACACGCGTCCGCCATTCGAGATCGGCGGCTCGAAGGTGCAGCAGCGCATCGCGCGACAGGTGACAGCACTGCATGCGACGACCAATCCCGGAATCATTCAGCGATTTCTCAGGCTCAAGCCGGGTGAGCCTTGCACGGAGATCAAACGCACTGAGTCGGAGCGAATTCTTCGCGCGCAGCCTTATCTCGGCGACGCGACAGTGCTTGCATTTCCGGATGACAATGGAACGGTCGCAATTTCGGTTCTCACGGTAGACGAAATTTCGCTGATCCTTGGTGGCGGCGGCTCGGGCAAATCGCCGTACATCAGGGGATTAAAGCTGGGCGAAGCGAATCTCATGGGAGAAGCGATGAGCCTCGAGGGACGGTGGCGCTACAACGCCGACTTTCGCGACGAATTCTCGATGCGATTCACTGACTATCAGGCTTTCGGAAAGCCGTATCAAATGCACGTCGAGCTCGCGAGGCGCGAGCGGGGCCAGGATTGGGACATCGAGACGAGTCATCCCTTTCTCACCGATCTTCAGAATTTCTCCTGGCGAACGACTGCGGGCTCGAACGATGGATACACGCGCTTTCGCCGCCTCGACGGAACGTCGCTCTTCCTTCCGTTCAGCCGCGCTTACGGCGACGTGGGCAGTGTGGTACGAGTTGGCCACCCGGGGCGAATCGCGCTGATCGGAGGCTCGGTCTCATACGAGCGTGAGACTCCCGGGAATACTCCTTCGATCTTCCAGTTTCCGGACCGGCGGCTCGAGCCCGAGCCGGGAACTCCACTCGAGGGTCGCTACAACTCTCACAAAACGATGCGCCTCAATGCTTTATTCGGCGTGAGAACCGTGAGCTTCATGGAAGCGTCGGGTTTCGAATCGCTCGACGGACTTCAAGACATGCGAAAGGGAATCGAGATCGCGACGCTCGTTGGGACTGGGATCGAGGCACTCGGTTCGGCCGAACACGATATGTTCGTCTCCGGCGACGTTTACACAGGATTCGGATCTCCAATGGCGTTCGGAGCAGCTGAAGTCATGGCGGAAGGCCGAAGACCCGAGGGCGGAGGCGAGTGGGATGGACTGTTGGCAAGCGGTCGCGCGGTCACCTATCTCAAGCCGGTTCCGCGAAACACAATCGTCGCCGACGCGGAGTGGAGCGCTGGGTGGCGTCAGCGAATTCCTTTCCAGTTGTATCTCGCCGATAAAGACGGCGGACCACTCGGATATCGCAGGTCGAATCTCGCGGGTGCGCGGCGAGTAGTGACGCGGCTGGAGGATCGAGTTTTTCTTGGACGCCTCAAACAATTTGCGTCGCTCGGCGTCGCTCCATTCGTGAATACCGGAGAGCTCTGGGCGGGAGACGTTCCCTTCGGATCGAATACCGGCGTGAAGTACTCGGCGGGAATCAGCCTGCTCGCGTCGGTTCCGCCGCGGTCACAGCGACTTTGGCGTCTTGATCTCGCATTTCCGATTCATCCCGACAATGGAGCGAAGTGGACCATCCGCCTCACGAGTCACAACCTCACGCGAATGTTCTGGAAAGAGCCGAATGATGTCGATCGGAATCGCGAGCGCGCGATTCCGACCAGCATCTTCAACTGGCCATAGCGCTAGCTCAATGGATTTGTGTCGTCTCGCATCATGCGACGAATCGGCACTATCAGCAAAGCGAGAATTCCGGCCGCGATCATCAGAGACAGCGTTGTTGTCGTAAAGAGTTTCGGCATCTGATCGAGCTTCTCGGGATCGATGTGACCTCCGACTCTGCCGGCAATCACATTTCCCAGAGCTGAAGCGAGGAACCAGATCCCCATCATTTGTCCCACATATTTCCGCGGTGAAAGCTTGGTCATTGACGACAGGCCGACGGGACTGAGGGACAGCTCACCGATCGACTGGAAGAAGTAGCTTGCCACCAGCCACCACGGCGAAACGAGAAGGGTTCCTCCACTCGCTACTATACGGTTCGCCGCGATGATCATGAGCAGGAAACCAATACCGGAGAGGAAAAGTCCGAGGGAAAACTTTGCGGGCGCAGAGAGGTCACCGCCCCGCTTTGCCAATCCCACCCACAGCGCCCCGAGCACCGGAGCGAAGACTATGATCAGGAGTGGATTGACCGACTGAAACCATGTCGCCGGAATCTGGAATCCCGCCACCGTGCGTCTCGTGAAATCGCGAGCGAACAAATTGAGCGCCGTCGGAGCCTGCTCGAACGCTGACCAGAAGACTGCCGCAAAAACGAACAGGACGAAAATCACCGCGACTCGTTTCTTCTCCTCACTGGACAACTTTCCAAGAATGAAGATAAAGGCGAAGAATACGCCGGCCATCGCGACCATCGCGTACGTCATGTACTTGGCGATGCTGGCCGCATTGAGCTCGATTGCGCCCGTTGCTGCGAGCACGAAGAGGAGCGCTACCAGTGAGACAAAGCCGATAACAAAAGTCTTGACGTTGCGCTCCTGTCTCGCCTGCACGGCCGGATCAGGACTGCGGGAAGGGGTCATGCCGATCGGGCCGAGTGTTTTCTTCGCGCGGAGACCGTAGTTCGCGAGACCGATGAGCATCGCGACGCCGGCGGCGCCCATTCCGATGTGCCAGTCTACCTTCTCGCCGAGGTAGCCGGTCACGAGCTGACCGAGGAAGGCGCCAAGGTTGATCCCCATGTAGAAAATTGAGAATCCGGCATCTCGGCGTGCGCCCCCCTCCGGATACAAGTCGCCGACAATCGCGGAAACGTTGGGCTTGAGTAGCCCGGTTCCGCAGGGGATGAGAACGAGACCGAGGAAGAACGGAATCTTGCCGGCACTCTGACCAAGGAGTCCGGATAGGCCGATGCAGATGTGTCCCGACGAGATTAGGACAGCGCCGATGAAGATTGCGCGGCGGAGACCAAGCCAGCGGTCTGCAATCCAGCCGCCAGGCAGAGACATGAGGTATACAAACGCGCCATAAATCCCGACGATCGCCGATGCCTCCGTCCTGTCGAATCCGTACCCTCCGTTCATCACGGTGGCCGACATGAACAACACGAGTAGCGGCCGGAGTCCGTAGTAGGAGAAACGCTCCCACATTTCGGTGAAGAAGAGCGTGGAGAGTCCGCGTGGATGTCCGAAGAATCGGCGGTCTCCGGTCCATTGTTCAAAACCGGATGGTGGTAGATCGGTTGCGACGGCCACACCCTGCGGCTGCTCGAACACTGACTTGTCGGTCATGATTGCCTGCCGTTATAGGGTTCTAATTGACTGATCGCGAGAGCTGCTCCACGACGGGAAGATACCGCACCGGAGGATTCACGCCTCCGACCTGCTGCTGCTGTTCCCACGTCACTGTCGTGGGTGGTTGTTTGATGCACGCCACGTAATGCGCGGTTGCTTTCTCCTCGAGTGGAGGAACGATCCTGGTGCAAGCTGCGTCTTTTGCGGGATGAAAGCAGCGTGGATGAAACACGCATCCCGTCGGCGGCGATGCTGGTGAAGGAACGTCTCCCTGTAAAAGAATTCGCGTCTTGTCGACTTTCGGATCGGCTACCGGCACTGCGGACAAAAGCGCTTGTGTGTACGGCATCATCGGTTCGCGATATAGATCTTCTGCGGGCGCGAGCTCCACGATTTTTCCGAGGTACATCACCGCAACGCGATCGGACATGTGTCTGACGACGGACAAGTCGTGCGCGATGAAGAGATAGGTGAGCTGCCGGTCGCGCTGCAAATCGCGCAGAAGATTGATCACTTGCGCCTGAACGGACACATCGAGCGCCGACACAGGCTCATCGCAAACGATGAAGCGCGGCTCAACCGCGAGCGCGCGCGCAATGCCAATACGTTGGCGCTGCCCGCCTGAGAATTCATGAGGATATCGCGTAGAATACTCGCCGCGAAGGCCGACTTCCTCGAGCAGTCGTTTCACGATCGCGTCCGCCGCTGCTCCCTCTGCCAGGCGATGAATGATGATTCCTTCACGGATTGCTGCGCCTACAGTCATCCGTGGATTCAACGACGAAACGGGATCCTGGAAGATGATCTGCATTTCGCGACGCACTTCGCGCAATTCTGAAGTTCCGAGACGACCAACATCACGTCCGTCGAAGACGATCTCACCTGACGTAGGCTCGATGAGGCGAAGTATCGATCGACCCGTTGTCGTCTTGCCACATCCCGATTCGCCGACGAGACTGAGCGTTTCTCCGCGCGCAATGTCGAACGAGACGTCGTTGACTGCGCGTATCTGACCCTTCGTGCGACCGAGAATTCCGTGTTTGATTGGAAAACTCTTTACGAGATTGCGCACGGAAACGAGCGGCTTGCCATTGGCCTCGGGCGTTCGCATTCGCTCGACCATCATGATGCGGTCACTCGTTTCCATCATCCAGCTCGGCTGCGACATCAGGCGGGCACTCCGAGTTGTTCAACAAGTGGCGGATGAGGATGGGCGCGACGCTCAGGCGCGATCGCGAGATGACATCGTGACGTGTGCGCTTGTGAGATCTGATAAAGTGGCGGGTGCTCCTCTTCGCAGAGCTCCCACGCATAGGGACAGCGCTCACGGAATCTGCAGCCGGTTGGCCAGTCTGTAGGCGGTGGAACCGACCCCGCGATCACGTTGAGTCGCGCGCGTGGCTCGCCAAGCTGAGGCATCGCGTGCATCAGGCCTTCGGTGTATGGATGATGCGCCGCAGCGAACAGCGTCGTGACATCTGCCTCCTCGACAACCTCTCCGCAATACATCACCACGACGCGCGACGCAGTTTCCGCAATCACGCCGAGGTCGTGCGTGATCATCAGAATCGAAGTGCCGAATTTCTTTTGAAGATCGACGAGCAGCTCGAGAATCTGCGCCTGAATCGTCACGTCGAGAGCAGTCGTTGGCTCGTCGGCGATGACGAGTGCAGGGCTCATGATCAACGCCATCGCGATGAGCACGCGCTGACGCATTCCACCTGAGAGCTGATGCGGATATTGCTTCGCGCGCTCTTCAGGGTCGGGAATTCCGGTTAACGCCAGCATTTCCACGGCGCGGTTCCATGCGTCCTGTCGTGATCCCCTACCGTGGATTCGCGCGACTTCCGCAACCTGATCGCCGACGCTGAAGACCGGATTGAGAGCGGACATCGGCTCCTGGAAAATCATCGAGATGCGATTGCCGCGAATGTCGCGCATGGTGGCGTCGTCGACAGTCACGAGATCTTTCCCCTCGAACATGATGCGGCTTCCGCGCTCGATTCTCCCGGGAGGCTGTATCAATCGAAGAATCGACAGTGCGGTGACAGACTTGCCGCAGCCGGATTCGCCGACGATTCCGAGCGTTTCTCCAGGCGCGACCGTGAACGAGACTCCGTCAACCGACTTCGCGACTGCGGGCGCAGTGTGGAAGTACGTGTGCAGATCTTCGACGGAGAGAAGCGGCTCGTCCATCAAGTCCTCATGCCTCGCGGCTCCAGCGCTTCGCGCAGCGCATCACCGAGAACGTTGAACGCCATCACAGTGAGAATGATTGCCATTCCGGGAAAGAACGCCAGCCACCAAACAGTCGCAACCTGAGTGGCGCTGACATCCTGAATGATGTTTCCCCAGCTTGGTGTCGGCGGCTGAAGGCCGACTCCGAGATATGACAGCCCCGCCTCGAGAAGAATGACGTGTCCCACCCCCAGTGCAGCAGCGACGATGATCGGCGTCAGGACATTCGGCAAGATGTGCCGGAGAAGAATGCGCGTGCGTCCCGCGCCAAGCGCCCGCGCCGACATCACGAACTCCTCTCCCTTTATCGCAAGAACCTCACCCCGCACGATACGGCTCAAGCTGTACCAGCCGGTAAGGCCGACGATGATCACAAACGCCTTCGCGTGAAGGTCGTTCCACGTCGCAAAAATCGCTATCAGCACTAACAGCCGCGGTATCGACAGCAACGCGTCGAGTATTCGCATCATCACTGACTCGACGATTCCACCGGCGTATCCTGCGACCGCGCCGTAAGCCGTGCCGAGCGTGATGCTGACGAGTGTCGCCACAAGAGCGACTGACAACGACAAGCGACCACCATATAGAACGCGACTCAGAACATCGCGACTGTAACCATCGGTTCCAAACGGGTGAAGGGCCGAAGGCGGAAGATCCTTGCCTCTGATGATGTCGGGTTGCGCTATCGGATCGTACGGAGCGAACAGCGGTGCGGCCGCGCAAAGAATCACGATAACAAGGAGCAGCGCAATCGCCGCGACGGCGGATCGGTTTGCGAGCAGTCGTCGCGCGATCGTTCCTCTCGATGGAATCGCGTGCGACGGCTCAGCGATCATATGCCAGGCGCGGATCCGCAACCATGTAAAGCAAGTCGGCGAGAAGACTGCCGAGCGCCACGACAATGCTTCCGACTATTACGCTGGCCATGAGCAGCGGGTAATCCCGGCTGCCGATCGAGTTGATGATGACCTGTCCCATTCCCGGCCATGAAAAAACCTTTTCGACGTACACGGCTCCGGTGAGCAGAGCGGGGAATGCGAGTCCAAACAGACTGATCGTCGGAAGGAGTGCGTTCCTCAGTGCGTGATGACGCACGATTGTTCTTTCCGGAACGCCTTTGGCTCGCGCTGTCTTCACGTACTCGGCGGGAAGAACGTCGAGCAGCGCCGCTCTCTGATATCGCGCTACAACGGCGGAAAGAATGAGCGTGAGCGTAGCGACCGGCAACACCGCGTGCCTCGCGACGTCGGCGATTCGCCCACCAAGACCGAGACTCGAGTGAGCCGTCGAGTCGATCATCCCACCGATTGGAATGTGAAAGATCGGAAAACGGTATGCGAGAAAAATCATCATCAACGCAAGCCAGAACTCAGGCAGCGAAAACAGAAAGAGTGAGAGTCCTCCGATGACTCGATCAGTGAGAGAGCCAGGCTTCATCACCTGCAGGACTGCCGCACCGATGCCGACAGCGAAGCTTCCCAACAAGGCCAGCGCCATCAAGAACATCGTATTCGGAAGCTTGTCGCGAAGCTCGTCGGCGACGGGACGCTGCGCAGAGAAGGACCAACCCAGGTCACCGCGCGCAATGCTCGCGACGTATTTCACATATTGCTCCGGAAGCGGACGATCGAGTCCGTACGCTTCGCGCCAATGCGCCCGCACCTTCTCGGTGACATCGGGATTCGCGACCGCCTCAGCAAATGGATCGCCCGGGGCGAGATGAATCAGGAAGAACGTGATGGTCGCGACGAGAACAACTACTACCGCTACCTGTAACAGTCGGCCGAGGAGGTAGCGGGCCACCAGTTATCGGCGAGGGTTAACGCTGTCGCGGGCTATTCGCTCGGCTGCTGGTACCCACCATTCGCCGATGCTCGACCACCACGAATCGGGGCGCAGAGCGGGAGTGTGTATCCGATGATTTATCGCCACTGCGCTCTTCGGCTCCGCGAGCCAGATCGCGGGTGCATCGTCGATGATCGTTTGATATGCGCGCTTGAATCGCGCGCGCCGATCATCAAGAGTCATCGACGACAACGCGCTGTCGACCTGCGCGTCGAATGCAGCGTTCGTATACGATCCGTAATTCGATCCTCCGGCGCGCGCGCCCGCGGAGCCCCAGGTTTGTCGAATGCCGGCCGGACTCGCGTCGACGTGCCATCCTCCCATCATCGCATCGAATTTCCGTTGCGTCTCACGAGTGATAAACGCCGCGTAATCGAGCTTGTCGATATTCAACTTCGCGCCGACTTGCTTGAGCTGATCCTGAATGATCACCGCCATGTTCACGCGATTCTTGCTCGAGCCCGGCACGGTGAGAGTGAATTCCAGAGGATGACCATTGCGCCGGCGAATGCTGTCGGCGCCGGTAACGCGCCAACCGAGTGAATCGAGCAGGCGGCGTGCGTCGTCCGGAGAATACGGGATCTCCTGAAGCGTCGTATCGGTGGTCGGATAGGCGCGAACTGTTGGACCGAGCGCGGGTGCAGCCAGACTGTCGTAGACACTCTGCACGATTCGCGACCGATCGACAGCCATCGTTAACGCGCGTCGCACTCCTCGATCGCCAAGGACGTCATGCGGTCTCGCCGCATTCTTCGGATCGCGAAGATTGAATTGAATGAAGTTGTATTCGAGCCCCGGAAGAAGAACTACCCGGATGTCGTTATGCGTTGCGAGCTGAGAGAGCTCCGGGGGTGTTAGCTGCTCGAGAAAGTCGGCTTCTCCTCCGATGAGTCTCGTGAACGCGACGTTGGGATCGGGCGCGATGGTCCAGATGACGCGATTCAGGTTTGGCCGCCCGAGATAATTGGCTCTGTCCGCGGCGATTTCGACGGACGATCCCGGATTCCATTCCACGAATCGGTAGCGACCGCTGCCGATCGGCGCGCGCGCGAACGGTGCAGTGCGAAGTGTCTGGCCCCGAATTCCATGCAACGCGTGCTCGGGGATGATGACCATCGGATTGGTCGCTTCGAAAAACTGAAGCGGCGACCGCTTGTTGAACCAGAATACCGCGGTCAGAGAATCCGGTGCTGTTACTGAATCGATGTCGGCAATCAGCGGCGCCAACGGCGACGCGTTAGCAGTGTCCTTGTAGATCGCGTAGGTGAACGCGACGTCCGACGCGCGTACCGGAACACCGTCGTGCCACTTCGCTGCGGGATCGAGATGGAATTGAATCGAGAGCGAATCCGGCGACCACGCCCAGCTTTTCGCCAGATGCGGCTTGAAGTCCGCATCGCCAACTGTGTTGAGGGAATTTCCGAGATCCGCGAGGTGATCGTACACGAGCTCGGTGATTTGCCTGCCAGTGATCGTAGCGGTGAGCGGCGGAAACAACACGTCCGGCTCGCCGGCCGATGCGATGACGAGCGTTCCACCAGGCGTCGCGGCTGCGTCTCCCAAAGAAGGTTTATTTCCACCTTCACAGGCGATTGCGGTCAGCAGAATTGCCGCGAGTGCTGCGAGCTGTCGCATGATTCCGTACGTGATGGGAGTTTGGGCGCGACAAAGTTGGGACGTTATCGTCGCCACGTCCACAGTTCGTTTTCAAAGTGCGGAACTTCCCTGAGCGTCGCCGCGAAAACCTCTGACTCATCGAGTGGCTCGGCCGCGGAATCTTCGAGGTCGCGTACAGCCTCGAACATCAGCTCCGCGATTTCGGAAACTTCGGGAGCGCGCCCAAGTGCGTCAGTGAGTGTTGCAGGCATCGGAATCGCCTCACGATCGTCGGCGCCCACGGAAAAAAGCTGGATCATCGATTGGTCGTCTTCAATCAGAATCGACCCGTGTTGCAAAAGCGCACCGTCGTCGCGCCACTGCGCGCTGCCGACGAGCTTGCGTCCGTCGCTTACGAGCTCGCCTCGCGCAGGCGCCGCGAAACACGGAATGTCCGTTGGCGGAAGCGCGGCGCCAACTCCACTTGCAACAGATGCTCCGACGCCAAGCTGTCGCAATCCGGAAAGAAGAATCCGGTTGATCCGTTCATATGATTCGCGAAGGCTCGCGCTGAATTCGAGCGAAGCCGTGACGCTGTAGGTGAGCTCGCGATGATGCAACAATGCGCGTCCGCCGGTCGGTCGCCGCACGACATCGACACCCATCGCTTGCATTCGCTCGCGATCATAGCATCCCTTGGCCCGCTGATTCCGCCCGAGCGACAGCGTCGGGTGAGACCACCCATACACGGAAAAGACGACTTCACCCGTCTCTTTTGCGCGTCGCATCAGCGCCACGTCGCGCGCCATATTGTGGGCCCCGCTCTGCGGACCGGCGGACAGAAGCCGCCATCTTTGATTACTCATCTGGAACGGAATCTAAAACCAACTACACAACTACCGGTCGCCGGTACCCGCTGGCCGATAACCGATTCCAGAGCTCCGAGAACTACCCCAGTTGTGAGTTTTTCAGTTTCGGACCTCGGGAATCGGTTATCGGCCAGCGGGTACCGGCGACCGGTAGTTGTGCTGCGCTGTTAAATTTCTCCGCACAATGGCAACGACTATTAAACACTCCGAGCGCGCGCTTGCGCCTACGGAGTCGTTCGTCCCACGGCACATCGGACCAACCGAGGCCGACATATCCGCGATGCTCGAGACCCTTGGCTTCGCATCGCTCGACGACCTGATGGACGCAACGATTCCCGAGAAGATCCGCTATCGCCGCGGATTGAATCTTCCGCTGGGCAAGAGCGAGGCCGATGTGCTCGCCGAATTCCGCGCGATCGCAGCGAAGAATCGCGTTTTCCGCTCATTCATTGGAATGGGCTACTCGGATTGCGTCACACCGCCCGTGATTCAACGAAATGTTCTGGAGAATCCGGCGTGGTACACGGCGTACACGCCTTATCAGGCGGAGATCGCACAGGGGCGCCTCGAGGCGCTCCTCAATTTCCAGACGATGGTGATCGATCTCACTGCGCTCGAAATCGCAAACGCATCGTTGCTCGACGAAGCAACTGCTGCTGCCGAAGCGATGACCATGAGTTATGGAATCAAGGGCCACGAGGGAAAAGAGGTCTTCTTCGTTTCCGATGCGTGTCATCCGCAGACAATAGATGTGGTGCGAACGCGCGCAGCTGCTCGCGGAATAACAGTCCGCGTCGGAGAGATCGCAGCGACCGAGCTCGATGCAGAAGTGTTTGGCGTTCTGCTTCAGTATCCGACGACCGACGGAGCGGTTGTCGACTATCGAGGCATCTGCGAGAAAGCGCACGCGAAGGACGCGCTAGTTACAGTCGCGGCTGATCTTCTCAGTCTGACTCTGCTCGTTCCCCCGGGAGAATGGGGTGCTGACGTTGTGGTCGGAAACACGCAGAGGTTTGGCGTTCCGCTTGGGTATGGTGGTCCGCACGCCGCGTACTTTGCGACGCGCGATGAATTCAAGCGACAGCTTCCCGGTCGCATCATCGGAGTCTCGCGCGATGCAGATGGAAAGCCGGCGTTGCGAATGGCGCTGCAAACTCGCGAGCAACACATCCGCCGCGAGAAAGCGACGAGCAACGTCTGCACCGCCCAGGTGTTGCTCGCAGTCGTCGCGAGCATGTACGCCGTTTGGCATGGACCGCGAGGGCTGCGCCGCATTGCGTCGAGAGTTCATCAGTACACCGCCGTTCTCGCGGAAGGGCTCAAGCGACTAGGCCACAGTATCGCGCACGAGGATTACTTCGACACGATTCGAGTGGAGCTCCGCGACGGGGCTGCGGTCGAGACTCTGCAGCGCGCCGCGAAACGTGGAATCAACATCCGCTTGATGGATGAGAAATCGGTCTGCATCGCGCTCGACGAGACCGTTCGCGATACGGATCTCAACACACTGTTCGAGATTTTCGGTGGAGAAGGGAGCGTCGGAACGTCACTCGACGATCTGGCCGAGGCGACGGACCCGCGTTATGACGAGCGATTCAAGCGAACGACGCTGTTCATGACGCATCCGGTGTTCAACACGCATTGCTCGGAAACGGAAATCCTCCGCTACATGCACAAGCTCGAGTCGCGCGATCTCTCACTCGTGCACTCGATGATTCCACTCGGCTCATGCACGATGAAGCTCAATGCGACTGCCGAGATGATGCCGATCACGTGGCCCGGATTCTCGAAGCTGCATCCATTCGCGCCAGTCGATAAGGCGGAAGGATATCGCCAGCTTTTCGACGAGCTCGAATCTGCATTGAGAGAAATCACAGGATTCGCGGCGATCTCGCTTCAGCCGAATGCAGGGTCCCAGGGCGAGTATGCCGGTCTCCTCGCGATTCATGGATATCACGCGTCGCGCAACGAGAGCCATCGCGACGTTTGCCTGATTCCGCAGTCGGCGCACGGGACAAATCCCGCGAGCGCGGTGATGGCGGGAATGAAAGTCGTCGTCGTGCGAACCGACGAGCGCGGGAACATCGACGTCGCGGATTTGCGCGCGAAGGCCGAGCAGCACAGCGCGGATCTCGCTGCGCTGATGGTGACGTATCCATCAACCCACGGCGTATTCGAAGAGGGAATCGTCGAGATCTGCTCGATCGTTCACGAGCACGGCGGGCAGGTTTACATGGACGGCGCCAACATGAATGCGATGGTCGGACTTTGTCGTCCTGCAGACATCGGCGCCGATGTTTGTCATTTGAATCTTCACAAGACGTTCTGCATTCCGCACGGCGGAGGCGGACCAGGGATGGGGCCGATTGGGGTAGCGAGTCATCTCATTCCATTTCTGCCGGGACACTCGGTCATT
>JBGQKT010000025.1:0-24445 GCA_041499635.1 Gemmatimonadaceae bacterium | reverse complement strand
TGTCGTTGTGAAGGAGAGGTTCTGGGAGAAAAAGGCGGAGGACGTTTCGTTTGTGCAAACACCGACTCGACCGTTCAACGTGTGGTGGACTCATCATCCGATAAAGGCGCCATTGATAACCGGATGGTCTGGCGGACCGCCCGCTATGGAATTTGCCGAGAGCGCCGACGTCGAAGCTGCGGCGATCCGTGAGCTCGCGCGCGTCTTTGGCACGCGACGCAGTCGCGTGGAATCACTCGTCGATTCGATTTACACGCATGACTGGACGCGCGATCCAAATATTCGTGGTGCGTATTGCTACGCACGCGTCGGCGGAGCCTTCGCCGCTCGTGTGCTCGCGCGAAATTTTGGAGACAGGATTTTCCTTGCAGGCGAGGCGACTGACTCTGGCAGCAGCGGAACCGTCGAAGGTGCGCTCGTAAGTGGAAAGCGCGCGTCGTCGAAGTTATTGAGAGCTAGTCGCAGGAGCTAATTCAGCGTTTCGCATGTGCTGGGAACGCGGACAGGACGTCCATCCGCTGTCTCGAGCCGGAACTTGAGCTGCTGCGTATTTGCCGAGCTGCCACCGACGAACACGGTGAATGCGCCGGGCTCTGCAACGCGGGACAGAGCGGAGTTGTAGAACGCGAGATCGTTGACGCTGATTGGGAACGAGATTTTCCGCGTCTCACCGGGATTCAATCGTAGGCGACGGAATCCGCGCAGCTCCATCACGGGGCGCGTCACGCTGCCGACGTCATCACGAATGTACAGCTGCGCAATCTCGTCACCGGCAAGTTTGCCTGTGTTCGTTACGTCGACGTCGACATTGATTACGCTGCCCGGTCGCATCGATGCAGCGCTAATGTGCGGCGCGCCATAACGAAAACTCGTGTAACTCAATCCATGACCGAACGGATAGAGCGGCGTCCACGGCACGTCGTTGTATTTCGACGTGTACTTGTTGTCCTGATTGGGCGGACGGCCCGTGTTGCGATGATTGTAGTAGATCGGCACTTGGCCGGTCACGCGCGGAAACGTCGCCGTGAGTTTTCCGGCGGGATTGTAATCGCCGAATAGCACGTCGGCCGTCGCATTCCCGTGCTCGACACCAAGGAACCACGTCTCCACGATTGCGGGCACGTTGTCGTTCAACCATTGAAGTGCGAGCGGACGACCGTTCATGAGAACGGCTGTCACCGGCTTGCCAGTCGCGACAATCGCTCGTGCCAACTGTGTTTGCGCCCCTGTCAATTCGATAATCGCGCGGCTTTCTGCTTCCGCGCTTTGCGTTGGCGACTCTCCAACGACGAGAACGATCGCGTCCGCATCACGGGCCACGCGCGCAGCTTCGGCAATACCGGTGGTGTCGTCATTCATCGGAGATGCACCGCGCGCGTATACGACTCGAGTGTTGGGCGAGACGGCGCGCTTTATACCAGTGAGCACCGACACCGCATCCTGACCGCGACCCAGCGCTCCCCAATTGCCAATCGCAGCATCGCTGTCCGCCGCCAAAGCTCCGATCACTGCGAGCGTGCGGATATTCTTCGAGAGCGGAAGAGTATTCGCATCGTTCTTGAGCAGCACGATGGATTCGCGTGCTGCCTCGCGCGCTGCAGCGCGGTTTGCAGGCGACAGCATGACTGCCTGCACCTGGGCGGCGCTGCCGACGCGATAGGGTTTGTCAAACAGACCGAGTCGATATTTCAGTCGCAGAACGCTTCGCACTGCGTCATCGAGAACGCGTTGCGGGATCTTTCCGGAACGCACCAGCGACGGCAGCTGGGTGCGATAGATCTGACTCATCATGTCCATGTCGACGCCCGCCTGCAACGCAAGCGTCCCAACGCTCGAGCTGTCGCCACCGACTCCGTGTTGGAGAAGCTCACCGATGCCGGTCCAATCGCTCACTACCAGGCCATCGAACCGCCACTCATTGCGCAGAATGTCCGTCAAAAGATGACGGTTCGCATGCGCGGGAACGCCGTCGATCTCGTTGAATGACGCCATCAACGTCTGTGCGCCGGCGCACACGCCCGCCTGAAACGGCGGGAGATAAACGTCGCGCAAAGTGCGCTCGGGTACGTCTGCGATATTGTAATCGCGCCCGCCTTCGGCAGCGCCGTACGCAGCGAAATGTTTGATTGTCGCGGCGATTGTCGTGGGATCGCGAAGGCTGTTGCCCTGAAAGCCGCGCACTCGTGCAGCGGCCATTGCGGCGCCAAGGTACGGGTCTTCTCCCGATCCTTCAACGATGCGGCCCCACCGGGGGTCGCGTGCGATGTCCACCATCGGTGCGAAAGTCCAGGCAATTCCTTCGGCCGCTGCCTCTGTCGCGGCGATTCGCGTAGCGCGAGTAGCGGCTGATGGGTCCCAACTGCTCGCCTCGGCGAGAGGCACAGGGAAAATCGTGCGGAAGCCGTGGATCACATCGAGCGCGAAGAGAAGCGGGATGTGCGTTCGCGATTGCTCGACTGCAATTCGCTGCAGCTTTGCGACTGTATCGCTTCCAACAATGTTGAGATATGAGCCGACCTCGCCGCGCCGGATATCTTCGACTCCCCCACGACCGAGTCCCGCCAGTTGGTTGAGCTGACCCGCTTTCTCTTCGAGAGTCATCTTCGCGAGAACGGAATCGACGAAATGTTTTTCTCGATCGTCGGCGTTTCTCGCGGCTGGAAACGGAATCGATGAGCGATTGGAAAGAGATTGACCAGCGGAACAGCTCAGCGTTCCAACAATGCCAAACAATAATAGCGCTCGGGTCAATCTCATTTTCTCTTACGCGTGCGGCGCCCAGGCTTTTTCGCCTGGCTTGTATGGGACGCACGGATCGTAACGGCCCGGCGCTTCCACATAACGGAGTGCCTGCGTCATGCCGATTTCCGATGTGAAGTATCCGAGTAGTGCCAGTTCTTTCATCATGCGGAAATAATGTGCGGGCGGTTTTTCTGTAATCGCCGCCGCAGGGCCGGCGTCTGCGCCGGGCGCAACTTCTTTCCGCTGATCGGTCAAGTGCTTCTCCGCTTCTTTCTTCTCGGCATCTCTTCTTGCGTCCATGTACGACTTCTGATCCTTGTCGAGCTGCTCGAGTACTGAAAGCCGCTGCTGAGGCGTCGCTTTCATGAACGAGACCGAGAGCGCCTTCTGAGTTGCGTCGTCGATCGATTTCATTCCCGCGCGAAACACTTTTTGATCGCGCGGCTCGTAGGTGTCGCGCACCATCACTGCCATGAAAGCCCCGGTTTTTGCGGCTTTTGCGCCGGGCGTACTCGTAGTCGGAAGAATGGTGTCCGCTACTTCATCGAGGAACGCGATCTCGTCTGGCGTAAACGAGGCCTCTTCTGTGGTACTCGGTTTTTTCTCCTCGCCCTCGCGACATCCAGTGATAAGCGCGCTACCGCCAACAAGCGCAATTCCGCCAAGCATTACAGTGACGCGGAGAACCGCCTCTCGGCGAGTGATCATCTCGCGCTCGGTCATTTCATCATTCGAAGACATCGATGATTCTCCTTTAGAGGTTGCGGCGGTTGAGCTCACCAACCGCGTAGTCAGCAGCGCGCGCAGTGAGCGCCATGTACGTGAGCGACGGGTTCACACAGGCGGCTGATACCATGCACGATCCGTCGGTGACAAAGACGTTCGGCGCATCCCACACCTGATTGTGTGAGTTGAGCACGGACGTTTTTGGATCGCGTCCCATTCGCGCCGTGCCCATCTCATGAATGCCCATACCCGGGAAAAATTCGTTGTTGTTCGTGTGAACTTCCTTCGCGCCGCATTGGTCGAGCAGCTCGGCCATGTCGTTTGCCATGTCCTTCCTCATGGCTTTCTCGTTTTCGCCAATCGCGCAGTCGATCTTGATAACCGGCATGCCCCATTTGTCTTTCTTCGTCTGATCGAGCGAGACCATGTTGGCGTGATTCGGAAGCATCTCTCCGAATCCGGTGGCGCCGATGCTCCAATCTCCCGGTACCGTCAGAGAGTCTTTGAATTGGGCGCCGACTCCGAGCTCTGCTACAGCGCGAGACCATCCGTCTCGCCCTGCGCCACCTTGATAACCAAACCCACGCAGATAATCCCGCTTGTCGCCGAACAGATTTCTGTAGCGCGGAATGTAGAAGCCATTTGGCCGGCGACCGAAGTAATACTTGTCGTCCAATCCCTCGAGCTTGCCAGATGCGCCGACGCGGAAATGGTGATCCATCAGATTATGGCCGAGCTCGCCGGAGGCGCTTCCAAGTCCACCTGGCCAGACATCGGTTGCAGAGCGCATCAGCAACCACGTCGAATTGAGCGTGGAGGCGCAAAGGAAGATGATCGGCGCGCTGTAATCAGTCGTCTGATTAGTCACAGCATCGGTCACACGCACTCCCGTCGCGCGCTTCTTATCCTTGTCGTAGAGAACTTCACTCACGATCGAGAACGGCTTGAGAGTGAGACGTCCAGTCTTCACGGCCGCGGGAAGCGTCGACGACTGTGTGCTGAAGTACGCGCCGTACGGACATCCAAGCCAGCAAGCATCTCTGTACTGGCAATGTGGGCGGCCGAGGTGCGCCTGGCTGAGATTGGCGACGCGGCCGGGGATCATATGGCGGCGTCCGTTAAAGAAGTTTTTCAGCCGGCCGGCGATCATCTCTTCTCCGCAGTTGAGAGGCATCGGCGGGAGAAATTGTCCGTCGGGCAGCTGCGGAAGTTTTTCGAGCGATCCGGAAATTCCTGCGTGTCGCTCGACGTGATCGTACCAAGGGGCGATGTCTGCGTAGCGAATCGGCCAGTCGACGGCGATTCCGTCTTTCAGATTTGCCTCGAAGTCGAAATCGCTGTGCCGATAACTTTGTCGTCCCCACATCAATGAGCGTCCGCCTACATGGTAGCCGCGATACCAGTCGAAGCGCTTGGCTTCGGTGTAGGGGGATTCTCTCTCGTCTACCCAGAAATCCTCGTTCTTTTCATTCAGGCCATAATCGCGTTTGAGGACGGGGTGTCTCTCCTCCATCGCCTTGGTGCGACCGCCGCGATGGGGATACTCCCACGGTGCTTTGGTCGCGTTGGGATAATCCTTGATGTGCTCGATGTTGCGGCCGCGCTCGAGCATTACTACGCGGAGACCCTTCTCGGTCAGCTCTTTGGCTGCCCACCCTCCGGAGATTCCAGATCCAACAACGATTGCGTCGTACTCAGGCTTCTGCATAGGCCCTCGTCGCCTTTTTGGTCCGGGAAAAAATACCACATCGTACAGAGTTCGGAATTTGAAAACCTACTATAAGAACAGGTCCGAGGTCCCAGGCCTCGAGGTTGCCAGCCGCGAGGTGAGGTTCCAGCTTGTACCTCGCCTCTCACCTCGGAACCTCCAGGCTACGACCTCGGACCTGTCGTTACGCCGTTAGCGCTCAACAACTATCGTTTGCTCGATGAAAGGCACTCGAATTTTGTTTGCTCTCTTAGTGATCACCGCTTGTCGGTCCGAGAAAGTATCAGTAGAAGAGCTTTACACGACTCGCATGCTTGGCCTCGGTTATCTGCAGCGCAATCAATTGCCCGAGGCAGAAGCAGAGTTCAAGAAGCTTACAAAGAGTGCGCCCGACGATCCGTTCGGTTATGCGAGTCTTGGCGCCACTTACCTGCAAGCGGGCCGCTACGCTGAGGCAGAGAAGGAGTTGCTGCGTGCGCGTGAGCTCGATCCTTCGAGCGCAGAAGTTGGTCTCGCGCTCGCGAAGGTGTACGCGCTTACCGGACGCACTTCGGATGCGCGCTCGATACTCGAGCGTCTCCGACGAGATACCACCGGCAACGCTCGAGTTCTTTATGCGCTCGCCGAGCTCGAGGCTCAGTCGCGCGACGACCCTTCGGATCGCAGGTACGAGGATCGGCTGAGAGAAGTACTCACCGTTGCGCCGGCGAATCTTGCGGTGCGGCTCAAGCTCATCGAAGCGTTCATGCGGCGCAGCGAAGCCGACAGCGTCATAAAACATCTCGAAGAAGTGCGACGAATTCCGCCCGAGCCTCCAAAGGAAGCGCGGATTTATCTGGACAGCACGATTCAATTATTGCGAGCGAGGCCAGCACACCGCGGACTTTTCATCGGCCTTGCCGACGGAAGAACGACTCTCAGTCGATTTTTGAGTTTGATGGAAGTCACAGCTCCGTATCAGGCTTCGCTCGATCAGGTGAGATGGGCGGAGGGACCGATTGCCGGGCGACCTGTTCTCAACTTTGCGCCGAAAGATTTCGTCTCGCTTCACGGACCGCGAGAGAAAGCGACGACCGACCTCGCAAAATTCACCGACGCGACGAGCGAAGCGGGTCTTCCCGCCGCGGAGGCCGGACAGAAAGCGTTGGCGGTTGGCGATGTCGACGGTGACGGCAATGATGATTTGTTGATTGGCGCTCATCTGTATCGTGCTCAGGGCGGATTCTTACAGGAGATGAAGCGCTCGGGTATCTCGTTTCCGCGAGGCGCTGCGTACGCAACCTTCGCCGACTATGACAACGATGGCTGGCTGGATCTTTTCGTCATCGGCGGCGAGGGACGCGGTCATCTGTTTCGCAATGACGGCAAGGGAGCGTTCACGGAGACGACAGCGAAAGCTGGGGTCGCTGACGTCAAAGGTGCGACGAAAGGGATGTTCGTCGATCTCGACCACGACGGCGATCTCGATCTTCTTCTCGTTGGAAAAGATGGACTCACGGTGTATCGCAACAATCTCGACGGCACGTTCACTGATGCGACCGCAAGCTTCGGTCTGGCCGGTGTCGGGGGCGCACGGGACGCGCTGTTCGGTGATTTCAGTGGCGACGGACGCATCGACATATTCGTCGCTCGTGAACCGAGAAGTGACGACCTCTTCTTTAATGGAGGAGTCGGACAACGCTTTCAGGATGCGACATTAAGTGGAATCACAAATGACGGATCGAGCACCGCGGCTATCGGCGATTACAACAACGACGGATTTCTCGATTTGTTTGTCGCGAGCGCGAATGGTGAGGCCGCTCTCTGGTTGAACAAAGGCAACGGGACGTTCACCCGGGATTCACGCTCGGCAGGCGCGATGCAAGCGATGCGCTCAAATGTCGCAACAACAGCGACATTCGTGGATTACGACAACGACGGCTGGCTCGATCTCCTCGTCGGAGGCAAGAGCTTATTTCTCTTTCGAAACGACGGCTCAGGGAAGTTTCTGGATAAGTCGACACTGATTCCATCTTCTGTCCGCGCCGCGGGAGCGACATCGATCGCTCTCGCCGACCTAGACAACGATGGCGACGAAGATCTTCTGGTGATGGACGCTGCTGGTGCCCCGCATCTGTTGCGGAACGACCTGGGGAACAGCAATCTCGCAATGAACGTGGAGCTCAAGGCACTCCGCGATGGAAGTGGCAAGAACAACGCGCTCGGCATTGGTTCGAGGATCGAGCTTCGAGCAGGTGACATTTACCAGACGCGAGTTGCGACCGGACGCGTCACGCACTTTGGACTCGGCCCGCATCTCAAGGCCGATGTGCTTCGCATCGAGTGGCCAAACGGAGTTCCGCAAACCGTGTACTTCCCGGGTTCAGATCAGGATGTTGTCGAGCGAGAACTTCTCAAAGGATCGTGCGCGCTCGCATACACGTGGGACGGTACGCGCTTTCGATTCGTGACCGATGCGATGTGGCGCAGCGCGCTGGGAATGCCGCTCGGGCTCATGGGTGGTACGAGCGCATTCGCGCCCGCGGGTGCGTCGCAGGAATACCTTCGCATTCCGGGTGATGCACTCAAGCCCCGTGACGGACGCTACGTCCTTCAGCTGACCGAAGAGTTATGGGAAACTGCGTACGCCGATGAAGTGAAGCTTGTCGCAGTCGATCATCCTGATTCCGTCGACGTATTTGTGGACGAACGATTCGTTCCGCCCGGACCGGTGAGGCTTCGACTATTCGAGATTGCGAAGCGCGATTACCCGCTCTCTTCAATCGATGAGCGGGGCAACGATGTTCTGCCCGCTCTTCGGAAGAGCGACGATGTGTACGTCTCGAATTTCACACCCACGAAGTATCAGGGAGTCGTCGAGCCGCACGAGCTTGTCATGGACCTCGGCGACGCCGCAGGTCGTAACGGCGCGTTGCTCTTCTTGCGCGGCTGGATCTATCCAACTGATGCAAGCATCAACGTTGCGCTCGGTCAGCAATCCTCGATCAAGATCGCGTCGCCTTCACTCGAAGTGCGCGATGCAAAGGGAAGATGGCAAACCGCAATCGCCAACATCGGTTTTCCCTCGGGAAAAGACAAGACGATGATCGTCGATCTCGCTGGAAAATTTCCAACGGCTGATCATCACGTGCGTATTCGCACGAATATGCAGATCTACTGGGACGAGGCGTTCGTCGCTCGCGATCTAGCGAATGGCGGGACGAAAACTTCGACGCTCGCGCCACTATCGGCCGATCTCCACTACCGCGGCTTCTCTCGCATGTATCGCAAGGGCGGTCGGTATGGACCGTACTGGTTCGCTTATGACGACGTAGAGAGGAAATCGCCGTGGCGACCAATCGACGGTTCATTCACGCGCTTCGGTGACGTGTTACCGTTGCTCGGAAAGTCGGATGACATGTACCTGATCATGAGCGCCGGTGATGAGGCTACGATTCAATTCGACGCGAGCTCCGCGAAGTCGCTGCCGCCGGGATGGAAGCGTGACTTCCTGCTTTACACCGATGGATGGATCAAGGACTCCGATCTCAACACCGCATTCGGAACGACCGTCGGTCCGCTGCCGTTCCATGGTGTTCAGTCGTATCCGTATGCATCAACGGATGCATACCCGACTGACTCGCAGCACCAGCGTTACCTGCGCGAGTACAATACGCGCGTAGTTACCGCGCGTGAGGCAAAGCTTCGCTGAGTCACACTCACCCCGCCGTGGTGAGAGTCAGCGCGCTTTGGCTCCGCGACTGGAAAGCATGGTGTCCAACTCACGATAACGCTGCAACATATCGCGCTTGGGATCCGCTGTTCGCAATTGTTTCGTAAGCGCGCGAAGCTCACCGCATCGTTCAGCTTCGGCAACAAGTGCCTCGTGTCGCCTGGTATCGCCCTCACTTGACGCAGGCGCGACGGGCATACCGCCTTTGGATGCGGCGACCGCAAGCGCGAATTCCTGTTGCGCAAGCGCGGTGTTGCCCTTCTTCCAGTCCACATACCCGTTATAGAATCTCGCGTTGGCATCAGTCGCATGCGTGATCAACACCTGCTGGAAGTTGTGCCTTGCGCCATCGAGATCGCCGCGCAACAGTGCGACTTCACCCAGCCGAAGTAGTGGCCCTGTTTCCTCCTTGTTGATTTCGTGTGCACGCTCGAGGTGCTGCTGAGCGGAGTCGAGATGATAAGGAGCGCCGGTATCGAGGCATGCGTACAACAAACCCAGCTCCGAATGCGCGCGCGCGCTCGACGGATTGATGGCAGTGAGAGTATTCCAAGACCGCGCTGCTCCTGAAAAATCTCCAAGATCGAGCCGCATGCTGCCATAGTAATAGAGAACATCCTCGTGGCGAGGATTTAGCTCGAGCGCACGCGCGTACGTGTCTGAAGCACGCTGCGTATGGTGCGCCACGCGCATCAATGTCGCCTCGCGATACAGGTTCCAGAAATTCTGGGCGTGTGCAACACTGTTATCCGACGTTTCGCTCTCAGTGATGAGAAGGCGCTGATTAGCGGACACTCCGACACGAGTGACACGAGTGCCGCTCGGCCACCGCACCTCTACCGTGTCCGCTCGTGCCGCGCCGCCGAGTCCGAATGTCTCTATCAGACTGTTCTGAGAGAGATACGATCCTTGCGAGCCAATCTGCCGAGTCTGAACAGTGTCGCCGACGACGACTCGCACAGTTGCGCCGATTCCCTGACGATTGGACTTCGTACCTCGAACCTCTACCTGCACCCAGTGGTTGCGATTGCCACCATCGTTGCGCAGCAGAATTCCCGGCCCGCCGTGGTTCACGATGAAGACGTCTTCGTCACCATCGTTGTCGTAGTCGGCAAACGCGGCACCGCGGCCCACGAATTCCTTCGAGAGAGCCGCGCCCGCGACTCGTGATACTTCGAAGAATCCAGGTCCCCGACCCTGATTCCAAAACAGCAGGTTGCGCATCGGGACGAGATGCGTCGAATCGTTTTTGTCCTGCAGCGTGCTGCCGTTTACGACAAAGAGATCGACCTTGCCATCATTGTCGTAGTCGATGAACGACGTTGCCCAGCCGACGAAGTCGAGCGAGATCTGGCCGAGTCCAGTGCGGTCGGCCTCGTCCATGAAGGTCAGCTTCGACACATCGCCGCCAGTGAGCCGCTTCTTCGTGGCGCTCAGCTGATTTGTGTAGAGCGCGTTTTCCTGCGCGATCCAGTGCGTGAGAAAAATGTCCTGGGCGCCATCGTTGTCCCAATCGCCGACCGCAATGCCCATTGCACTGCGATAGTCACCTACTCGTGCCGAGTTGCTGAGGTCTTCGAACTTGCCATTGCCGAGATTTCGGAAGAACGCGTTGTCGGACTGATCGTTGGCGACGTAGAGATCGAGCCAGCCGTCACCGTCGAAATCCGCCCATGCGGCGGAGAGTCCGCGTCCCGCAGCGTCGCTGACACCAGCAGCTGCTGCGACCTCGGTGAATGTTCCATTCCCGTTGTTCCGGAAAAGCAGATTTCGCTCTGGCGCGAATGACGCCGGATTGATGCTCGCGGGATTCTCGACATCGTAATGCGATGCCGCGCTCGCGTCGGGTCTGACGTATTTCACGTACCCGGTGATGTAAAGATCGAGAAATCCGTCGCGGTCGTAGTCGCCCCATGCCGCTCCCGTCCAGAATCCGGTTGGTATACCGACACGAGAGACGAGACTTCGATCGCTGAAGGTGCCATCTCCATTGTTGTGGTAGAGGACGTTTCGGCCATACGCCGTCAGCACAAGATCGATATTTCCGTCGTTGTCGTAGTCGCCCCACGCGACGCCCATTCCCCAGCCGCGAAAGTCGATTCCCGCTTTGTCGGTCGCGTCGGTGAATGTGCCGTGATCATTGTGGTACAACCGAGCGCGAGCCGGTGATTCGCGACGCTCGGCGTCCGACATAGTGAGTGGACCGACTTCGTTCGCGACAATGAGATCGACCCAGCCATCATTGTCGTAATCGCCCCACGCTGCGCCGGAGCCCATATCCTCCGGAAGCTGTGAGGATCGTTTTCCACTGAAATGCTGGAAGTCGATTCCCGCGCGTTGAGTGACGTCTGTGAAAGTCACCCGCGGATAGTTTGCCGGAAGATCGCGCGCGAGGTCCGTGGTTATTCCTTCGGAATCCTCACCGGGACGATAGGACTGTTCCGCATCGCGCCACCGCAGCGCTGCAATCGTCCCCGCAATCAAAAACACAAAGGCGCCCGCAGACGTAAGCAGCAACAGGCGTCTCCGCCGTGTGAATTGCATGCGACTAACTGCCGACGCCTACGCGGATAGTCTTGTGATCTTCGGAGAGAACGGTAACGGGAGCGGTGAGTCCCGATTCTTTTCCGAACAGGAAATTGAGGAGATACTGATCTGCCTTGCGGTACATGAGCTTCGCCGTTACGTGAAGCTCGGTAGCCTTTGACGCCGGACATGCGAAGGTGAACTTCTGCTGATCCGAGAATCCCGGGAACAGCGAGCGGCGGTAACGCACGCCGACCATCTCCCAGAGATTGTGTTTGTCGATGAGGTTTCCGTTCTGATCGACCGGCTCTGCCTTGAGCATGAAGCTGCCCGGCGCGATGAAATTCGCCGAGTCACGATGTCCTGACACAAAGACGGCGCGGCCTGTCTGATCCGTGACGGTGATTTCGACCCACGCCTGAATGATGTCGAGAGGTCCAGTGGGGAAATCGTGTCCCGCCTTGTTGTTAGAAAGGACGGTTTGAATCGTGATTGCTGAGCCCGGCTGCGCCGTCAATGGAGCCTGGATCTCAACAGGGACGACGGGACCTTTGCGCCACTTGTCCGCAATCTCCGGAATATCGATTTCTCCGCGGAGCCACTTCTCGGTGAGACGCACATGCTCTTTCGCACCGGGAAGATTCAATACGAGTGGAATGAACTGGTTCCCGCCGAGGAATCGGTGGCTTCGCTGCTTGCGGTCGTTGGGAGAACGGTTGTAATCGAGATCGTCGCCATTGCCCGCGTCGTTGGAAGCTTCGAGCGGCATATGACATTCTCGGCACTCGATGGTCTTGCGCGGATCCTTTCCGTGATTCCAGCGACTCTTGCGCCAGTTGTCATACTGATTCTGCAGCTGCACCCATCCGACGTGGTTGATCTCCTCGTCGATGAATTGCTTGTGGCAAGCCGCGCAAAACTCGGGACTCTTGAAAAGCTTGTGCTGGAGTGACTGTACGTGTTGGCGCGGGTAGGCACGAATGAGAAAGTTGCTCACAGTTCTCGGGATGGCGCCGGCATTCAGCTCGAACATGTAACGCTCGGGCTGCGACATGACGTAGGCCGCATTCCCTTTGACGTCGGTTTTCTTGATTGCATGACAGCTGACGCACGACACGCCTTCCTTATATCCGGCGAGACTCGTGAGATCCTTGGTGCCGATGTTCTTCGTTCCGGAGAAGAGAGAGATCGGATCGTGGCATCCGCCGCAGTACCGGGTGGATTCTGGTCCGTTCTGTTCTCCCATTACTGTTTGCACTTTTTGAAAAGCCGGGTCCATGGCAGAATAGCGATGAGCGCTCACTGCCCATTCGTCATAGATCTGCTTGTGACAACCCGACGCGCCGCACGATTCTGAGCCGGAGAGAGATCGCGGATCGTATGCGCCTCCGCTCGCAGTGTGAGCCAGGCTCGGTGCGAACGGACGCTTCGGACCGAACACGTAGCTGTAGTCCTTTGGAAACTGATTGTTCATTTTCGGAGCGCGGTACGCGAGCGATGCGATCAGTACCGGGATGAAGCACGCCACGGCGAGCAGGACAGTGATGTACTGGAAGCGACGTGACGCCGCGTGCAGCGCGCCTCCAATTGCTGCGGTCTTCGCGCGAGCAGCGCGGACGATCAGCGTTACGACATGGGGAAGAATCGACGCGATCAACCCGAACGTCGCCCAGATGTGCGTGAGATCCCAGCCCCGGCTGATGCGCGCCGCGAAGATCGCTTCGGCCGTGAGCACCAGTCCTGAAACGATGAGCACGATCGTCGCGAGCATTGCGAAATAGCCCGTGAGAACGACGTGTGACATGCGGATCGATCGATACAGCTTCCAGTGCCGCGCCTGATACCACGCGAACGGGGCGACGAAGGTCAATCCCGCCAGCGTATGAAATACGACGGTCCACTGCGTGGGCACGCTGAACGGCAGCAGATAAATGCCGAGGCCCGTCAGCGTCTCGAAGACGAGAAGCCCCGCCACACAGTACAGGAGCCGTTGACGCCACTCTTCAGCTTTGGAGGTTGCGTGGCCGGAGGCAGTCATTCTGAGCCCTACAATCGTTACTGCACTCCGGAAAGGCTGTCAGGCAAACACCTATCCGCTGTCAGCGAAGAGACTATACCCTTCACCTTCCTCTTTCATGATTTTTCACCATCTCTTCATGTCCGGTCGGTGATCCCGAATGCGGCCTTTTCTCCTGACGTTGGTTGTCCTCGCAAGTGCAATAGCTCTCTCATCTGCCGGAACTGCGGATGGCAAGCCCGCCCCCATTGTTCCCCGCCCGGCGGACGGGTTGGCTGAATGGAAGAAAGTTTATTCGGTGCTGACTTCTCCCCGCTGCCTCAACTGTCACACCGCCGGTACCTATCCCCAGCAAGGAGATGATCGGCACCGTCACGTCCCAAACGTCAGCCGAGGCCCACAAGGTAAAGGTGTGCCAGGTCTTAGTTGCGCGACCTGCCATCAAGCGACGAACTCTGACGCCACGGGAGTGCCTGGCGTACGCAACTGGCATTTGGCGCCGCTATCAATGCGATGGCAAGACCTGAACGATCGGCCATTGTCGAGCGCGGACGTGTGTCGCGCCGTGACCGATCGATCGAAGAATCACGGTCTCGATGGCGCTGGTTTGCTGAAGTACCACAAAGAAGATCCGTTCGTTCTCTGGGCCTGGCATCCCGGGCGACGACTGGACGGCACGCTGAGAACGCTGCCGCCGCTAACGCACGGCCAATTTGTCGCGGCAACTCGCCGGTGGGTTGACGCAGGCACCCCGTGCCCGAAATGAAGAGAGAGGATCAGCGCGCGAAGCACGCACGCTGACATCGCCGCAGCCTGTCGCTGCCGTGATGGAGGGAGGCTATACTCCGGTCCATGCCGGCCCGACCCCGCCCCGTCATTCGGCGCGCCATCATGGCCGTACCGTTTCTGGCAGCTATCCTGCTCGCGATGCGACTCGATCGCGGGCCGAGTCGATCGGCTGCGGACGCTGCCCACCCGGGATTCGTGCTGCGTGACGAGACCACGGCGGCCGGCATTCATTTCGTCCACCACCGGCCCAGCTTCGATCCAAAGATCGCGAACATCGAGCCGCACGTTGCAGCGCTCGGTGCATCCGTGTCCGTCACCGACTTCGACGGCGACGGAAAGCCCGATCTCTACTTCACCAACAGCCGTTTCGGTGAGCCCAACGCGCTCTATCGAAACCGCGGAGACGGCACGTTCGAGGAAGTCGCAGCAAATGCGGGCCTAGCGGATCTAAATCGGGCAGGCGATGGAGTGTCGATGGGCGCGGTGTGGGGCGACTTCGACAACGACGGCCACGAGGACGTACTCGTGTACCGCTACGGCTATCTGGCGTTGTTCAGAAACATCGACGGCCATCGCTTCGAGGATATCACCGTCCGCGCCGGCCTGCGCCGCTGGGTGAACAGCAACAGCGCGATCTGGCTCGATTACGATCGCGACGGCCTGCTCGATCTCTACGTCACCGCGTATTTCCGCGACTTCGATCTGTGGCATCTCACCACGACGAAGATCATGCACAACAGCTTCGAGTTCGCGAACAACGGCGGGAAGAATCTGCTCTTCCACAATCTCGGTGGCGGAAAATTCGAGGATGTGACGGACAAGATGGGCGTCGGAAGCACACGATGGACGCTCGCCGCAGCGTCGGCCGACTTCAACGGCGACGGATGGCCCGATATTTACCTCGCGAATGATTACGGTCCGGAAGAGTTGTATCTGAATGACCACGGACGTCGTTTCGTTCTGACGACTGCCGGCCTCGAGAGCGAATCGAAGAGCGGCATGTCCGTGACGCTTGGCGATGCATTCAATCGCGGGCGACTCGACGCGTTCGTCACCAACATCTCCGAGCGCGGATATCTATTTCAGAACAACAACCTGCGTCTCAATCAGATGAGCGAGGCGCACCGGTTTCGAAATGTCGCCGAAGGGGAAATCGCCGACGCAGGCTGGGCGTGGGGCGCGCAGTTCGGTGATCTCAACAACGACGGCGCGAACGAGCTGTTTGTCGCGAACGGATTTATTTCGGCGGATCGCCAGAAGAGTTATTGGTACGCGATGTCGAAGATCGCCGGAGCGAACGGGCGGCTTTTCGAAGACGCAGCAACGTGGCCGGCTTTCGGCAACGCCAGTCTTTCAGGCTATGAGCCATCACGCGTGTATCTGAATCGCGGCGTCGCAGGGTGGATCGATGTCGCGAAGAATGTCGGCGCGACTGATTTGTATGATGGTCGAGCGGTTGCGATCGCCGACCTGTCGAATCGTGGCGCACAAGATGTGATCGTCGCGAACCAGAACCAGCCTGCCGTGATGTATCGCGATTATCCCGATAGCGCCAATCACTGGATCGCGTTCAAGCTCGTCGGCACGCGGAGCAACCGAAGCGCGATCGGCGCGGAAGTGATGATCGAGTCGGGCGATCTGAAGCAGCGACGGGTTGTAGATGGAGGATCGGGATTCGCAAGTCAGAACGATCGCCGTTTGCATTTCGGACTCGGCTCTCGAGAATGGGTTGACCGTGTCACCATCAACTGGCCGTCAGGCACACAACAAGTCTTGTCGCGTCCGCCGATAGATCGATTCGACACGGTCACTGAGCCAGAGCGATGACACGATGAGCGAAGCAACTCACGTGACCATCGCGGAACGGAATCCATTCGCGCGCTCATGGGAGCTCGGAAAGAAAATCGATCCGCGCTATCTGATCGCGTTTCTCATCACGCTCGTACTCGTCGCGGCGCAGGTGCGCTACCATGTGTTCGGCGGATACGAGCGGCTCGCGGTGGCGCTTGGCGTGTGCATGGCGACCGAGGCGCTGTTCTCCTCGTTCGATCGCGGCAAGATCGTCAACCTGCAGAGTGCCTACATCAGCGGCATAAGTCTCACGCTTCTCATCAAGCCACAGGGTGGCGCGCTCTGGCCGTTTGCACTCGGCGGATTTCTCGCGATTTCCTCGAAGTACGTACTTCGCTATCGTGACAACCATCTGTGGAATCCGACGAATTTTGCGATTGCAGCGCTGTTGCTCACTGCGCCAGATCGAGTGTCGGTGCTCAGTCACCAATTTGGAAACGACGTTGCAACCAACCTCGTTATCTGGACATTCGGACTCATCATCGCGGCGCGTGTTGGCGTTCTGCACATCACGCTCACATACGTCGCAAGCTTTCTGTTGTTGAACAGCGTGCGCGCGTTAGCTCTTGGACAGCCCGTGCTAGCTGAGATCGCTCCGATCACTGGACCGATGTATCAGCTCTTCGTTTTCTTCATGATCACTGATCCGCGCACCGTCGTGCGCGGACGTCGCCGACAGATGGTCGTCGCGGTATTGATCGCAGTTATGGAGACATTGATTCGCTTTGGGTCCGACAAAGGTTGGCCACTCCCGACTGCATTCAACGTCGCACCGGCGTTTTTCGCACTGGCGACCGTCGGTCCGGTTGCGAAGTTTCTCGACCTTCGCCGATTGGCCCGTCCTACCGCAGCCCACTCATAATGAACACGCGATCTCTTCTCCTGCTGGCATTCGCGAGTGCGGCTCGCCTCTCCGCGCAAAACGCTCCTGCACTTCCGCGAAGCACTCCTGAACAACAGGGAATCTCATCATCGGCGATTCTTGCATTTGTGCAGGCCGCGGACACGAGTATCGATACAATGAACAGCTTCATGCTCGTGCGAAACGGATACGTCGTGGCTGAGGGCTGGTGGAAACCGTACGACGCGAAGACGCCGCACAGCTTGTTCTCTTTGAGCAAAAGCTTCACGTCCACCGCGGTCGGGCTCGCGATATCCGAAGGGAAGCTCAGCCTCGACGACCAGGTGCTGAAGTTCTTTCCCGATGACGCGCCGGCGGAACCGTCAGAGAATCTGAACGCGATGAGAGTGCGCGACCTGCTCCGCATGTCCGCGGGACACCAGACTGAAGGAGAGTGGTGGCAGAGCGCTGCGATGCAGGTGCCGAGTGGCGAGCGGTTGACGAAAATGTTCCTCGCGCATCCCGTTCCCTTCAAGCCGGGCTCGCACTTTCTCTACAACTCGCCCGCGACATACATGCTTTCAGCGATCGTTCAAAAAGTGACCGGCACAACGGTGCTGGATTATCTGCGACCGCGCCTGTTCGATCCGCTTGGCTTCGAGAACCCAACGTGGGTGTCGAGTCTGGACGGCGTCACATTCGGTGCGGTCGGGCTGAGCGTGCGCACAGAGGAGATCGCGCGCATGGGTCAACTGTACTTACAGAAAGGCGTGTGGAATGGACGCCAGCTGATTCCCGCAGCGTGGGTTGCTGAAGCAACAAAGCTGCAGACATCGAACGGCTCATCGCCGACGAGCGATTGGGATCAGGGATATGGGTATCAGTTCTGGCAATCGCGTCATGGTTATCGGGGAGATGGCGCGTTTGGTCAGTACATGATCGTGCTTCCGGAGCAGGACGCGGTGGTGGTGATCACGAGCGGTGTGCGCAACATGCAATCGGTAATGGAGCTTGTTTGGGACAAACTCCTGGCGGCGATGTCACCAAGTGCACTTCCGGAGGATGTCGCTGCGCAACGCGCGCTCCGGACGAAGCTCGCCGGACTCTCAGTTCGCGTGCCACCGGGACGGCCGACGTCCGCGCTCGCTGCGCGGTTCGCGCGATGGTACGAGTTCCCCGAGAACGATCGCGGCATTCGGGCCCTCGCGCTCCTCTTCACCGCGCATCCGCCTGCGCTCCTCGTGCGCACGGCCGCGGGAGAGAAAGCGATTGCAATCGGGGTGGGATCGTGGGAGAGAAACCCCGGGAGGTTCACAAATGGGATGGATCGATTGCTCAGCGTTCCCGCCAACCCGGAGATTGCAGCGAGCGGCGCCTGGAGCTCCGACAGCGTGTTCACGCTCAAACTCATTGCGCCGCAGACGCCGTATTACTCGACGCTCACGTTTCGCTTCGACGGCGACCGACTGATCCTCGACGGAGAGTACAACGTTTCCTTTGGACCGACGAAGCTGCCGCAACTTGAAGGGAAAGCAAAGACGCGGTAAAGTTGAGCAATCGCTCCAACTGGTGTGCACTTTATCCCGCGGAGGAGGTCGAATATGCGACGCTACACTTCGCTTCAGATCATCGGATTTGCTCTCGCCCTGACAGCATGCGGAAACAAGGAAAAAGCCGCGGACACCACTGCTGCTGCGGCTGCCGCGCCGGCCGTGGATACGAGTGCTGCCGCACCGAAATCGCTATACGATCGCCTTGGCGGCAAGGAAGCAATCACCGTCGTCATAGACGACTTCGTGGCAAACGTCGCTGCCGATAAGCGCATTAACGCACGCTTCGCAAAAACCAACATTCCGCATCTCAAGCAGATGCTGGTCGATCAAGTCTGTTCTGCGACGGGCGGTCCGTGCACGTACACTGGCAAAAGCATGAAGGATGCACACAAGGGCATGAAAATCACCGAGGCGGAATTCAACGCGCTGGTGGAAGACCTCGCGCAAAGTCTCGACAAGCACACCGTTGGCGCACAGGAGAAGACGGAGCTGCTTACAGCGCTCGGCTCGATGAAGGGGGACATCGTCGGCCAATAGCGCCGCTATTTGTAGCCCTTTTTCAAAAGGAACTGGCCCGCCTTCGTATAGTAGCGCGGATCAGGAAGCTGCCAGCCGAGAGTGTCAGCTAATCGATCGTACGTGTTGAAGAGGAACGCGACGTAAAACGCGTCGCGAATTTGCTCGCGTGTAACTCCGGCGTCGAGCACTTCGCGGACACGATTCGCATCGAGCTGTTCGGAGTGTAGGGTGAACGTCTCGAGAAGTCCGAGCATTGCGCGGAGCTTCTCATCGATTGGAGCTGTCCGATAATCATCGAGGACGGGCTGCATCGTCCCGGGGCCCAGCGCTGCCTCCGCGACCGCGGAGTGGGCGTTAGTTCAAAAAACGCACTTGTTGAGCTGCGATACGAAAGCCGCGAAAGTCTCGCGCTCGCCAACAGTCCACGGCGACGGCCCACGCATCACCTGTTGGGTGAGCTCGGAGAATGGTCGCCCGAAATATTCTTTTCGATAGCGCAACGTGCGCACAACGCCAGGCGCATGTCCCATGATCAGGCGCATGAATCCGAGAAGCGCCTTGTCGGGGAATCGATGTCCCGAATGAACTTTCTGGAGTCTCATGCTTCGTCCAACGCCTTCATTCCGGCGAGCAACCGGTTACGCGATGCACCAAGCGCGGCGCTCACGACGATCTCGAACATCTGATCGTCGCCGTATTTCACTTGAAGTCGCTTGATGTCGTCGTCGGTCACCTTGTACGCGTGACGGTGAATCTTGTCGACGAGCACGTGAAGCTCCGCTGGTACAGCCTTTCCGTCCGCGACTGCGTTTCGAATTGCCGGTTCGCTTTCACCCGGACCATTGAGAACGCGGTTGAGAACCTCGTCGCGCAGCTTCGCGTGTGGATCAGCGATCACGCTGCAAACCTGGCACGATCACGATGGTGAGCGCACGAGCACGTTGCCTTCACGCTCTCGCTCGCCGACGGATACATGTGATAGTACATCGCCACCACCATCGGAATGAATACGAGCGCATTATAGATGAGATGCAGCTCGATTCGCGGAATCCAGATCTGGCCGATACTCGTCGGCACTGTTCCGCCGAACCAGAAGTGGTGCGTCTGTGCCTGATAAAAAAGAATGAAGTGCTCGAAATGGTGGTAGAACTGAATCCAGAAGGCGACCATCCACCATGTGCGCGATCTCCCGGTAAAACCTTTTCGCAGAATCCAGAGACCGATCAACATTACGAGAGCGAAGCCGTAATGGAGCACTTCCGATTTCATGAGCCACGGATAGTACATGCCGAGGATTCCCATCGACATCGGGCGTGGCCAATGCAGAACGAAGGCTTGATATGCCTGGACGATGTGCTCGGCCCAGTGAAACAGTACGATCACCAGGAAAACTTGCAGGGCAACTTTGTGCCAGCGCGTGTTGAGACTCTCCGAAAAGCCGAGGGACGGTTGTCCAATGATGTCGCCAATGCGAGCGGTCGAGTCCGACATGTTCTCTCCTGACAGACGGCTAGTTAGAGCCGTCGCTCCGTGCAAAGTTCAGCGTGTAGCCGGCAATTCTTGCCCCGTGCTGCTTGCCGGCCTCTATGTCACTGCGGTAGTGAATGCCGCCATACAATCTCGAGATGCCCGCTTCGTCTCGCATTGCAGCGAAGCTCTCCGTGCCACTGGGGAAAAGGTACGATAGGATCGATGCTGCGGCCGCCGAGAAAGTTGAGTGGCCGGAAGTGTATGAGGGAAAATTAGGAAGTCCGATCTGGGTCTTGATGCTTGGATCCAACTGCGATGGTCGCGGATTGAAGTAGTGGTACTTGGATTCCCAGCATCCGACGCCTGCATCGTGCATCGCCATGTTCAAGAGTGCAAACACTCGTGCCGCTCGCACTTCGCTCATCTTCGCATCGCGCACGTACTCGAGCGCGACGTCGTTCCAATGTCCCGGCGGTGAATACGTTCCCGCGCCGTCATTCCATTTTTGCGCAATCGCAAGCTGCGCGCTCGTGAGATGCTCGACGGTTTGCTTCACTTCAGCTAACTCATCTTTCATCTGCTGCGACTTCGTTGACGGCGGCGGTGGAGGCCGCTCCGCTACGATATCCGCAGGCGTCAAGTTCCACGCGCGCACCTGACCGAACAACGGAAGCATTGGCGGACGCGCCGGTATGTCTCGACTCAACCATGCGATCTCTCCGCGCGCAGTAGCGGAGTCGGCAAGCGACTTCCATTGCACCGCCGATCCTCCGGCAGTGCGCATACCATCAGAGGCGGCGCGCGCGAGAAAGAGTGTTGCCACTGATTTCCCGAGCGCGAGCCCCGCTGCCAAGTCGCTCGCCGTTGCCTTGCCAGACCAGAGCGCCGCATTGCGCTGTTCCGTTGCCTTCAGCGTGATCTCCGCCAGCGCCGCGGGGAAAAGCGTCTTGAGCATTTCGACGGTGACGCCCGATATCACGGCGTCCTCCGACGGATATGACGGCAGGTCGGACACCGGGGCTATTGCCGCGATCGACTTGTCGTTCTTCGCCGGCGACAACCGATTGTACAAGAACTTCCAATACCACGCGGCTTTCAACGCGTCGTATTGCGCGGCGCTCACGTAGCTGTACGCGCGCGCGGCATACACCGGGTTCGCGAACGGGAAGGCTGGATCACCGAACGGATTGTCCGCGTCGGGGACGGGATATCCTCCCTGATCCGTCGGCGCTGGAGCGAGATTGTAACGCGCAACGAGCTCGCGAACAATCTGATTCCAGCGCATCACTCCGCCGCCACTCCAATACACGATCGCCTGTCGCTGCTCAGAGGTGAGAGTCGACTGACTCGATTTAATCGCGTCGAGCTCTGCCAGATATGCGGCGGACGTTACCGACGCCGGAGCGGGAACGGCGACCTGAGTGGGGTTGCTCAGGACGATCATGCGCCATGAGCCGGCCGTTGCATCAAGAGTGGATGGCTCGAGCGGCGGAAGCACTTCGAATGGTCCGACGGATTTGTCGCAGCCCGCAACAACTGCGGCTGCGCACAAAATCAGCGAGCTGGCTTTACGACTAAAGGTGATGCGCATAGAAAAGGCCCGACGTGAATGTCGTCGACTGACCGACGTTGCGGCCGCTCAGGACGTGCGCGGCTCCGAAGCGGATCGAAAGATTTTTTGGAAGTGCGTACATCGCTCCACCACTCACTCTCAGAAAATCCATTCGGTTCGAGACGAATGGCATGTCCTGTCGACGGATGTCACCGCCGCCGAGCGTGCGCTGCTGCACGAGGGAAAGTGGAATTTGCCAACGGCCCCGGCTCACACCTGCAGTGAGTGTGTGCTCGAGAACATTCGGCATAGCGACTTCATTAGTCAGGTATAACTGACCGTCTGTGTAATAGGAGTTCCGATTGAGCTTTACGTTGCTGCACCACGTGTAAGCCGAGGAGGCATTAAGAAACCACGCCGACGCAGACTGATAGCCTACGGTGAGACGACCACTGGCTCGACCGCCACCCGTCCCTATGGATAGCGGGAAGAAGTCAGGCGTGTAGTCGCTCACTGGAACTGCGGCGGTGCCGACAACGAACGCGCTGAGTGCGCCGCGACTCGTCGCCCCAGTGCCTAGAAGCTTGAGCTTGGCGGCGAACGTCAGATCCTGAATGCCGCTCAAATCGTGAAGCACGCCTTGGCTCGCGTGTGTACGGACGTAAGGGAGTGTTGCCATTACGCTGAGTCTCTCCGTGACGCCGTATCCACCGACCCACGTAATGCTCTGCTGCGTGAGCGTGCCGATGTTTCCGTTCGTTCGTTTGAGCGTTCCTTCCCAATACTGGTTCCAGCTGTCGTGCGTGTAGAGAACGCCGGTGCTGATAACTCCTTTCGGCATCATGCGTCCGTCGTCGATCGTCTGGGCGGAAGCCGACGACGCGCCGAGTATCAGGGGAAAGGCGACTCGAATTATTCGCGGGAGCATGGTGCGCCAATGTAGGAATGCGTCTGCTCTTGCGCAATAATCGGAGGGACGCCAAACTTCCCTTTCGCTCCGACAGGAGAACGGGTACTTGACAGACGGCATGGATGTGATGCAGGGGACGCTCGACTTGATCATTCTCAAGGCGCTGTCGCTGGAGCCGACGCATGGTTGGGGAATCAGCGCTCGCATCCAACAGATGTCGCGAGACGTATTTCGGATCGGGCAGGGGTCGCTATACCCGGCCCTTCATCGATTCGAGAATCGCGGGTGGGTTACGTCGTACTGGAAGACCACTGAGAACAATCGGATAGCGAGGTACTATGACCTCACCGCGCCAGGAAGACACGCGCTCGATGAGGAGCTCGCGCGTTGGAGGCGCTACACTGCCGCGATAGACCACCTGGTCGCCGCGGAGTAGCGCCGGCTACACCGAAAGAATCTTGGCTCTCGCAAGAATCCTGGCTTGATTCGCCAGGATCTTCTTTTGGTTTTTGATGATCGCCTGCTGGTTCCGTACGATCCGGTCCTGATTTCGAATCACCACCTTGAGCTGATCCTGATTGGTCAGGATCCTCTTTTGATTTGTGATGATCGCTTTTTGATTCTTCAGCGTCGCTTGCGCCATTTAATATTTCCTTTGTTTGATGTGTGGCATGTATCATGGTCATCGCGCGCGTTTAGGTCAAACTACGGAAGGACAGGTCCGTGGTCTGGCGGACCTGTAGTTCCGTAGGTGGCATTTCCACGTAAAGCGGGTAGAGCGGCTACTAGCTCAGCCCGACTCATTCCGAGGAGCGCGTGTTTATTGACGAGCTCATCGAAATCGACCGGATAGAGATTGTGTCGGTCGGGATTTGCGAGGCCCGCGATGTTTCGCGGTGCAATTGCATTCGCGATCCACTCGGCAAATTCTCGCCGCTGCTCCGACGTCCCGGTTGCGCCACGAGACTGCGTGATCTCTCTCAGCCGCCGAAGACTTTCGCGCGGCAATGGCTCCAGCACCGGATCACCCACGCCGAGGAATCCATTCCACGCGACTGACTCGTCAGGCGAGAGTCGTTGACTTACCTCCGCGAATGAGACTGTCGCGAAGTAGAGCATCGCCTGCGCGGCGAACAAATCGAAGTGGCTCATCGCTTCGTACGCACCGGCGACAACATGATCGATCTGATCGGCTTCCGCGCTGAGCGCCGCGCAGTAACGCGCGAGAACTTCTTTGTCGGGCATGCGCTGATCGTTTGCACCGGATTCGAACGCGAGGGCGAGTCGCTCGACTGCGCGCAGACTCCACGCGATCCCTGTCGAAAAAAGGGGGTCGACGAACGCGTACGCGTGCGGCAGCATCGCCCATCGCTCTCCTGTCGACTTCGTTAGGCGATGCTGAATGGCGGGATGAAATGCGATTGGCATGAGTGGCGTTGCATCGGCGAACGCGCTCGCGATTGTGGGATATCGCTCGAGCATCGCAGACCATATAGAAGCAGCATCGCTCCGATCCTCGTGTTTCAGCG